>JAVBLF010000125.1:0-10999 GCA_031553675.1 Eubacteriales bacterium
CCTTGGGCGATGATCTCGGGCAGATCGTCACGCAACGTCGGTTCACCGCCCGAAAGCTGGATGTTGAACGGCCCGCCGCAGCGCAGCAGCATGTCGTAATAGCGGCCGGTGTCGAGCAAACTCGGATCGGGCGGGGCGTCGGCGTCGCTCGATGCGAAACAGACCGGACAGCGCAGATTGCAGCGCTGGGTCACCTCCACCAAAACGCAGCAGGTCAACTGCTTGTGTTCGGCGCAGAGCCCGCAATCGTAAGGGCAGCCGCGCGCAACGGCGGTGTCGCAGACGGGTGGCGTCAATTCGGCGAGCGGCCGATCCTGCCATGCCTCTAAATCGGCAGCGCCATCCCATACGACGGTCGAAAACGCGCCGTGCGTGGGACAGCTTTTGTCGAGATAGACAGCGCCGTCCCGTTCGACATAAGCGGCGTCGATCCGCTCCAGGCAGACCGGACAGACGCTTTGTGTCGCATGCGTTTCCATCACACCACCAGGCTCCGCGCATGGCTGAAAGGTTCATAGGCCTTCGTCGCTGCAATCTCCTCGAGAATATCGACGCAACGGTGGACGTCCTCGAACGAGACATAAAGGGCGACCGGTGCCAAACGCACGACGTTTGGCTCGCGAAAATCCGGTATGACGCCGCGCGTTTTCAAAGCCAGACAGATGCGGTAGGCCTCGTCGTGTTCGAGTGCGACGTGACCGCCCCGCCGCGCATCCTCGCGCGGGTTCCCGACCGCATAGCCGTACGGTGCGAGGCGTTTGTCCACCAAGTACATCAAGTATTCCGTCAGCGCGAGCGATTTTTCCCGCACGCGCGTCATTCCGGCTTCCGCAAAGATGTCGAGCGCGCCCTCGAGCGCCGCCATGCCGAGGAGGGGCGGCGTTCCGGTCAAGAACGCGTCGGCGTCGGGTGCCTGTTCAAAGGTCTGCAAAAGCTGAAACTGCGTCGATTTCCGGTTTCCATGCCAGCCAGCCAGGCCAACCGCTTTGCCGAAGTGCTTGCGGTTGACGAAAAGCCCCCCGACCGCGCCAGGTCCGGCGTTCAAATATTTGTAATTGCACCAAACGGCGAAATCGGCGTCGATCGCCTTGAGATCATGCGGCACCGAGCCGATCGAGTGGCAGAGATCCCAGCCAACGAGTATACCGCGATCGTGGGCTTCCCGTGTGATGCGCGCCATGTCGAGGAGCTGCGCGCTCCGGTAGAGCACGGACGGCAAAAAGACGATCGCGATCTCATCGCTCATCGCCGCGATCACGTCGTCTTCGTCGATCGTGCGACCATCCCGACTGCGTACGACCTGCACGATCTCCGCCGGATCGAGCCCCTTCAGCCGAATTTGGCTGTCGATGGCGTAGCGATCAGTCGAAAAGTTGAGGTCGTCGACCAAGATTTTGACGCGTTTGCCCTGCGGTTGGTAAAAGGTCGCAATCGCCTGGTGGATGTTGATCGTCGTGCTGTTCGTCACCGTCACTTCGTCGGCGTCGGCGCCGACCAGAGGCGCAACCTTCTTTCCGAGAAAGCTCGGGTACAAAAAGTACTTGCCTTCCTCGACGTTCCAAATCCGAATGCCCTGCGTCTTCCAGACGTCGAGCAAACGCAGGATCGCTGCTTCGCCGTCTTTCGAGCACAAGCCGAGTGAATTGCCGTCAAGGTAGATTTCGCCGTCAACCACGAAAAACCGCTCGCGAAACGAGCGAAGGGGATCGCGTTCGTCCAGCGAGCGGGCGTAGGGGAGGCCGAGTTCGTGTCTTTGCATAGAAACCTCACTTTTTTTCTGTACTTTTCTTGTAAGAAAAGTACCAAAAGAACTCTGCATGCCTGCGGCACCCCGGAATCCCCGCCAAGACGATGGCGGGGATTCCGAAGCGACGGGGATGCGCTGCGCTGGGGTGCATTCCAACTGTTTTGCTTACGGGGATTCGTTGGGATCGTAGCCGTTGGCGTAGAGCAGCTCCATGCACTTTTCGAAGCTCTCTTTCATGATGCTCGGGCAGGTTTGCATGCGTTCTTCCTTGGTCGGGCCGACGAGCTGTGCGCACTCGCAGGACTGGAAATGTTCCTCGAACCAGTTCGCAAAATCGGCGATCATGTTGGGATAACCCTTGCCCGTCGCTTCGTGCGGGAGGCCGCTGCCGCAGAAGTATCCCAGCATGCAGCATCCGCCCGTCAGCGTTCCGCAGGCCCGCCGCGT
Organism: Eubacteriales bacterium; assembly: GCA_031553675.1. Taxonomy (GTDB): domain Bacteria; phylum Bacillota; class Clostridia; order Christensenellales; family CALWSW01; genus JAVBLF01. The sequence continues at coordinate 2,195 of JAVBLF010000125.1, forward strand.
CACCATGCCGCCGCGCAGTCCGCACAGTGCCCGCATCATGTCTTCGTTTTCTTTCCCTTGCATTTCGAGGGCGAGTTTCACCATGATCTGGCTACAGCCGAATCCCTCCATCGAAAGTGCCATGATCCGTTCCATCAATTCGTCCATGTCCACACCTCCAGTTGTTCCGGTTCCTCGAGAGCGTTACGGGTTCTTTTGTGCCCAAAGTGTGACATACGTGATGTGTCGGGCAGAAAGTCCGGCGGGCAAGCAACCGTCGCTGAAGCAAGCGCGGAGATCGCAACCTTGCCAGATCCGCTCGGCCACAAAGCGTTTGAGCGCTTCGGCGTGATCGTCCGTCCCGATCACCGAAAAGCCCCGTCTTTCGATCGCGCTCGCCCAGCCCTGCCGGTCGAAGATGGACGCGTTCGTTTGTAGCGCGGCGAGATCGCTGACAAGGAGGACGCCACCGGGCTTCAGTACGCGCCACGCCTCGTCCAAGGATTTGTCAAGTGTTTCTTGCCGAAGACATTCGCTCAGCACGCATTCGAAGAGCACGGCGTCAAAGGCTTCGTCGGCGTGGGGGAGGGCGTCGGCAGAAGCGATCGCAAACGCGATCGGCAAGTGCTCGGAAAGCACTTGGGCTGCTTGGATCCGCGCTTGGGATGGGTCGACGCCAAAGCAGGCAAAGCCCTGCGCCGCGAGTTCCCGAAGCGTCGTGCCGTCGCCGCAGCCGACGTCGAGCACTTGGCCGGAACGAAGGCCGGCAAGATCGAACAATTGCCGCGTCAACGCAAAGCCGCCGGGATGCATGCTTTCGCTACAAGCGCACCAAGCATCGCTTTCGCGGGGAAGGGGTGTCGAGATCTTTTTCATTTGTCTTCCAGCGATCGTTCGACGTGCAGCATCTTTCCGGTCGCCAATTCCTCCGGAACGTAGACCAGCCCGCAGCTCGGGCAGCGCGGAAGTTCGACGGGGAAACCGTCTCCGAGATAACTCAAATGCACGTTCCCCACTTCGAGCAGAACGCCGCATCGATCGCATACCAATTCGAGGCCCGACAATGTAAGCCCTGTGTCATTACGTTTGTCTTCCGGCATCATCTCACCTGCCTTTCATCGCATTCAAAGCGCAGAGCGTTCGCCGTTTACTCGGCGCGAAAGTCCATGCGGTGGCTGTACGCGTTGTAGACGGTGTAGCCGCCGTCCGAAGCTTCGTACTCAACCCAGAACGTGACGTTTTGCGGTCGATAGCAGGCGATGAAGTGGCCGCTCTTGGGATCGCGAAAACGGGCTTTCGTCGCCTCGGCTTCGGCAATGCAGGTCGCGACTTCACGCCTTAAGATCATGCGGTCCTCGAGCTTTTCCGCGAGTTCCGGACGCATCGCAATGTGAAGAGGTTCGGGCAGGTCGGTCGCCTCCTTCCATAGCGTTTCGAGCAAGCGCTGTTTCAGTGATGCGCGATTTTCCTGCCGCTCCGACCACCCCGGAGGATGGTGCTTTGCGGCGGCATCGCCAAAGAGCAATTCGAGCAAGTGTGTGGCGTCCTTGCCTTGCGCCAAAAAGCGATCGCGGCAATTGACGCAGTAGGTCAGGTGGCGCGACTCGGAGCGTCCCTCGGAACGTACGGCGGCAAATGCCGCCATCTCGTCGGCAACTTCGCGGTTCGCGATCGGGGTCAGGCCACCGTATCCGCAGCAAGGCGACACTTCGCCGGTGTAAGGCCCCTCCTCCAAACGGTACCCCATGCGCGTCGCGAGCGTTCGAATTCCGCTTTGTACGGCGCCGTCATGACGCGTCCCACAAGCGTCGTGTACGAAGAGGGCCGCGTCCCGACCGTTGACAGCCCCGTCGGGCAAGGCTTCGTCTTCGTAAACGGCCCAAATGCCGCTCGCATCGGGGTCGATCTCGTCGCGCAAGGTGGACAGGCAACTCGGGCAGGCCGCGATGATCCGCGGTTTGCCGAGCGCGTCCCAATGCGATCGAAGCTTGTCGATCGTCGCGCGATACAGATCGTCGCGCCCCGCCCAGCGTTCCGTAATGCCACAGCACCCAAGCATGAGGCCGACGCCGCCGGACAAACGCGCGCAGAGATCGGCATACGCCGCCTCGACGATGCTCGGTTCGGACGCGGCGAGCTGACAACTCGGAAAAAAGAGGTAGGCGCTCGATTCGCAACCGGGCTGGTGGCGGGCGAGAAAAGCCGCATCCGAATTGCTGTATGCCGTGTCGAGCAGAGCGAATTCGTGGGCCGACGGAGGCATTTTCTCGGTGGTGACCATCTTGTGCCGCGCCGCCAGAAAGATGTCCGCCATGTTCAGGCCATTGGGGCAGATCGACCCGCATTGCCCACAAAGCGAACACGCGTTGATCATGCCGTTGGCGTGGTGGGTGCCCATCGAGATCGACAGGTTGTTGTAGACTTCGCGCACGTAGCGCTTCGGGTAGGATTTGTAGTGGCGGAGGAAGGCGCAGCCCTTGACGCATTCGAGGCATTCACACTGGATGCAGCGCTCAGCCTCGCGTTGCGCTTCCTCGCGCGAATATCCCTCCTCGCCACTGGCCAATATCGGTGGCGCGGCTTCGATCGCGTCGAGCTTCGTGTAAAGCGTCGTCGTGAATCCGCCTTCGCCTTCGCGTCCCGCCGTCAACGAAACGGCTCGCAGCGCACGTTCGATGCTCGTCGCGGCGCTCCGGCCGTCGTAGATGTCGCTGATCGGCGAATGCGCCGCAGCCTCAAAACGCCGACGACGCCCCGCGAAGAGCCGCGGCCATTTCGTCGCAAGCGTGTTTTCGTTGGCATCTCCCGCGAGCAGACTCTCACACGCGACGAAAACCGCATCGAAGCCCTGTGCCTCGCGCCATGCATCGAGCGCTTCGCCACCGGACAGATCGACGGCTTGTCCCATGCAGAACGCGATCGGGTATTTCTGATGCAGGACAGCGAAATCGTCTTCCATCGCGGATTCGGGCAGCACATCACGCGCGATTTCCCAGAGCGAGCCGCCCAAGCGCTCCGTCGCTTCCCACACCGTGACACGGATGCCTTTTTTCGCCAAATCGAACGCCGCCGTGACGCCGCGCAGACCTCCGCCGACGATCGCGACCGATTCCGACCGCTTGGGCAAAAAGAGCGGCGGACGGCGTGGCTGCTTGGCGTGGGCTGTGGCAGCCCGCTCCAAATCTCGGATGCGGATTGCGCCGCCGATCTCCGTGCGCTTGCAGACGCGTTCGCAGGGTGCGTCGCAGCAGCGCGACACGATCTCCGGAAAGGGCACCGCCTTGGCATACATCGCATACGCCGCAGCCCAATCGCCTGCCGCGATCGCTTTCGACATGCCGCGCGCATCGACGTGCAGCGGACAAGCCGCCACACAGGCTGGCGGCTGTTCCTGCGTACACAACGCCTCGACGCGCCGTAGCAGCTTCTGATCCAGCACGTTTTCTTTCGTGACGCGTTCCATGCTTTCGACACCTTTCTTTTAAGAACCTGTATCTTCATTATACAACGCGCGGATGCAAAAATCGACGCAAAGCGATACGGCCGTGCGTCGATGGTGTGCAATCCAGTGGGGGAGGGGCGTATGCCGCAACGCGTCCCATCGGAATCCCCGCCGCCATTCTGGCGGGGATTCCGGGGACGAGGTTTGCGAAATGGAAGATTTCGCAAAGCACAGAAGTTTCTTTGCTACTTTCTTTTCAAAGAAAGTAGGGAAAGTAACCCCCGTTACTTCAGCGCCGCCAAACCAGCCTTGACCTTTTCGGGGAGGGCCGGGATCTCCGTGATGCGGACGCCGGTCGCCTGGTAGATGGCGTTCAGAACGGCGGGGTGCGGTGCGCACAGGGGCGCTTCGCCGACGCCGGATGCGCCGTAGGGACCGGATTCGCGCGGCGTTTCGACGTATTCAATGTCGAAGTGATCGGGGATGTCCTGGATCATCGGGAGGCCGCAGCCTGCGAGCGTCGTGTGCTTGGTCAGGTCGTCGAAGTCTTCGGTCAGCGCCAGGCCGATGCCTTGGGCGATGCCGCCGTAGATCTGCCCGTCAACGGTCGCTTTGTTGATGACGGTGCCGACGTCGGCGAGGGTGTAGAAGTCTGTGACCGTGACTTTGCCGCTTTCCATGTCGACGGCGACGGTCGGCATGAAGAATTCGTACATGTAGTTGCTGAACGGTGCGCCCTGTGCGGTTTCGAGGTCGCAGTTCGTACACATGCTGGCCATCCACTTGCCGTCGTAGCTCGTCGGGAGCTTTTCGGCGACCATTTCTTCGTAGCTGCGGTAGCTGCCGTCCGCCTTCTTCATGGCGTTGAGCAGCATTTCGCAACCGACGCGGATGGCGTTGCCCGTCACGACGTTCGAGCGGCTGCCGCCAGCGGGGCCGGAGTTCGGCGTCAAGCCCGTGTCGTTCATCAGGAGCTTGATCTGTTCGGGTGTAAAGCCGGCCTGCCGCAGCGTTTCGTGCGCCATCGTCAGCGCGCCGAGGTCAGCGCCCTGGCCGTGATCTTCCCAGCTCGAAGCGACGAGCACTTCGCCGGTCGGAAGCAGTTCGATGCGCGCTTCGGAGGCGTCGACGCCGTCGAGGCCGCAGCCGTAGACGCCCAGCGCCAGACCGACGCCGTACTTCGTCTTGCCGTCGGACGCCGCGTTCAGGCCCTTGACGCGTTCGACTTCGGCGTAGTACTTCGGCTTGAGCTGATCCATCATCGTTTCGAGCGAGTAGACGTCGGCCGGAACGCCGGTAATCGTCATGCAGCCGTCGCGGTAAATGTTACGATAGCGGATCTCAAAGGGATCGACGCCGACCTTCTCTGCCAGCATATCCATGAGGATTTCGCTCGCCAGCTCGATTTCCGGCGCGCCGTAGCCGCGGAACGCACTGCCCCAGGCGTGGTTCGTGCAGACCGTGAAGTTCTTCGTGCGGATGTTCGGCACGTCGTAGCCCGCGCAATGGTACTGGGCCAGACGAAGCGTCAAGAGGTCGCCGAATTCAGAGTAGGGACCGTGGTCGAGGTAGTTTTCGCCTTCGAGCGCGAGGAGTTTGCCGTTTTCGTCCGCGGCGACTTTGAGCTGCATGTTGACAGGCGAGCGCTTGCCGGTGTAGGTGATGTTCTGGAACATGTCGTACACCAGCGAAACGGGGCGCTGGCAAGCCATGGCCGCGACGCCGAGCAGCGCTTCCATCGTGGGGCTGAACTTATAGCCGAAGGTGCCGCCTGTCGGGTTCTGGACGAGGCGGAGTTTTTCGCCTTCGATGCCGATGCCCGCGCTGATCATCGCGTGGTGCAGGTAGATGGCGATCGACTTCGAGTGGATCGTCAGGCGTCCTTCTTCGTCGAAGTAGGCCGCGCCGCAGTCGGGCTCAATGTGCAGGTGGGGCTGGCGGGTCGAATACGCAGTGATCTCGGCGGTATGCTTCGCGCCCGACATGAGTTCGGCCGTTTCGGCGCCCTTTTTGTTGTCGATCTCAAAGTAGACGTTCGGCACGCCCGGGTGGATCTCGATCGCGTCGTCCGCCATGGCCGCGAAAGCGCTCATGTAGGCGGGCAGCGGTTCGAGGTCGACCTTGACGGCCTTGGCGGCTGCTTTGGCGTGGGCTTCGGTGTCGGCCGCGACGATCGCGATCGCGTCGCCGAACTGGAAGACTTTCTCGTCGCAGAGGATGGGGCGGTCCCAGCCGTCGCCCTTGTTCGTCGCGAAGGTGATCAGACCGGTGATGCGGTTTTTGCCGACGACGTCCTTGTGCGTGATGATCTTGTAAACGCCAGGCATTTTCTCGGCTTCCGAGGTGTCGATGCCCTTGATGTTGGCATGCGAAATCTCGGCCTGAACGAGCGCGAGTCGCAGGGTGTCGGCGGGCATGCGAAGCGCGAAGTCCGCGCCAAAATCCCACTGGCCGGTCACTTTGCTCATCGCCGACGGACGGTGGTAATAGGTGCCCAAGATCTTGTTGCCGACCGGTTTGAAGAGGAGGTCTTCCTTCTTCATTTCGCCGCGCATGACTTGGGCGGCGTCCATCACGGCGTCGACGAGGGGTTTGTAGCCTGTGCAGCGGCAAGCGTTGCGGTTTTTCTGGAACCAGGCGCGTACTTCGTCGCGCGTCGGGCTGGCGTTCTCGGCCAGGAGGTTGACTGCCGACATGATGAAGCCGGGGCTACAGAAGCCGCACTGTGCGCAGCCGTGTGCCATCCAGGCCAATTGCAGCGGATGGAGGTCATCCGGCGTGCCAATGCCTTCGATCGTCTGGATTTCCGCGCCGTCGGCGACGCGCTTCATCTTCATCACGCAAGCGCGCGTGACTTTGCCGTTCACCAGCACCGAGCAGGCGCCACATTGCCCGTTGCCGCAACCCACTTTGCATCCGGTCAAAAGGAGTTGTTCGCGCAGCACTTGTGCGAGCGACGCTTCGAGATCCACCACTACCGTACGGTCGCATCCATTGACGCGAAGAACTTTCTTTTGCATAAAGATCGTCTCCTTTTCTCTTGCCATACCAAGGCGCATGCATGTACAATGTGTGGAGAAACCAATGTCGGAGTATTGGAACCAAAGGGGGGATCCGCATGCCGGAAGCATCCAGCACGCGCGCGCGCGCACAGGCGCTCGCCGAGCGCTTCCTCAGGGAAACCGAAAAACTCGGCATCCAGGACGCGCGGGCGTATGCGCTCTTTGCCCGTGAGGTTTTCGATGCGATCGCCGATCGCGTGGCGTCCACGACATCCGGCGACGCGCCCGAACAGATCGCCGCGCCCAACGCCGTGATCGAAGTCATTGACGGTGGCAGCGGTCATCTCTACCGGCGCTATCTGGAGCTCAACTACGAAGAAAACGACAACGGCCTCCGACTTCAGGGCGAAACCATGTCGGGCGATGCGACCGAGATTGTCTTTTTGTCCGAGACGGCCATCCGCAAGATCGCCGACCTCCGTGGTTTGGGGCGCAATGCGCCGCGCTGTGGCGATGACGACGAAAAATCGGCGGAATGAAGCGAGTGGCTCTATTTGCGTGCATACATGAGAAAATTTGGCTGATATACGTGAAGTATAGTCCATCGACCCAGCACTGTCAAGCGCAGGGTTCTGTATTTTAGGCAGAGAATTAGGGCGTTTGCGGCGAATTGCGATCAAAAAGCGCGCTTGCGAAACGCCTTTCGATTGTACGTTTATCACGTAGGAATGTACGACAATATCGTAATGAAAAATGATGAAAACCATACGCGGATCCGATCGCTCAAGAAGGCGATCGACATCCTGAACCTCTTGGCGGAGTGGGAGAGTTTGGGTTTGACCGAGATCGCGGCCAAACTTGGCATCCCCAAGAGCACGGCGCAGGGATTGCTCTACACCCTTCGCGACGAGGGTCTGATCCGGCAATCCGGCATCGACAACCGCTACCGTCTCGGACCACGCCTCTTTGAACTCGGGTCGGCAGCGGCGCGGGCCTGGTCGATGCGCGAACGCGCAGCGCCTTACCTCGAATCTCTGCGCGAAAACCTGGGCCATGACGCGCTCCTCTACATCCTTTCGGATGGATGGGCGCTCTGCATCGCTTCCGCAGAACTCGCGCCGGGCGCGCACGTCGGCCAATACGAAGGCCGCCGCTTTCCGTTGCACTGTACAGCGCCTGGCAAGGCCATCTTGGCCTATCTTCCGGCGCACGAAGCGCAGACCTGCGCCGATCGCTGCGGTTACACGCTCCACACCCGCGCGACGCTGGGGAACTGGGAGCTCCTTCTGCCGGAGCTCGAGCGGATCCGCCATTACGGTTATGCGATCGAAGTGCAGGAATACCGCGCCGATCAGCGCGCCATCGCAACGCCCGTGTTCGGTCACGGCGGCGAATTGCTCGGGGCACTCGGCGTCGTCGCGCCGAAAGAAAGCTTGCAGGGCGAATCCTTGAATTATGCCATTAAGATCGTTTCTACGGTTGCGCTTGGTTTGTCGCGCGATTTGGGTTATCGGTGATGCGAACGGCACAGCGTGAAAACGGGACACAAAAAAAGAGCCTCCCCCTAGGGGGGAGGAAGTGACGGAGGCTGGCATGAGAACAATCGCTACAAAAGACGCCGTCGGCATGGTGCTGGCGCATGACATGACCCAGATCACACCCGGACAATTCAAAGGAAGGCGCTTTCAAAAGGGGCACATCGTCGCAGCGGAGGATATACCCGTGTTGCTCGACATGGGCAAAGAAAATCTCTTCGTTCTCGAGCTGAGTGAAGGCGTCGTCCACGAAGACGATGCCGCGCTTCGCCTTGCCCATGCGGCCGTAGGCGAAAACGTACGTCTCTCCACGCCAAAAGAAGGCAAGGTTGAGTTCTATGCGTCCTGCCGCGGTCTTCTAAGCGTCGATCGCGAAGGCCTTTATGCGGTCAACGACTCGGATGAGGTGATGCTGGCCAGCCTCCACGGCGGACAGATCGTCGAAGAAGGGCAGCTCTTGGGCGGTACGCGGGTGATCCCGCTCATCGTCGAAGAAGCCGTCGTTGCATCGGCAGAATGCGTCTGTCTCGGTCGGACGCTCATCCAGGTCAAAACGCTTAAGCATGCGAAAGTGGGCGTTGTAACGACGGGGAGCGAGATCTATGAGGGGCGTATCAAAGACGCCTTTGGGCCCGTACTCGAAACGAAGTTCAAGAACCTGGGAAGCGAAGTATACAAGCAGCTTTTCACCTCGGACGACGAAGTTCGAACCGCGGCGGCCATCGTGCAGCTCCAGCAGGAGGGTGCCGATCTGATCGCCGTGACAGGGGGGATGAGCGTCGATCCGGACGATCGGACGCCCGCTGCCATTCGCCGCGCCGGAACTGAGATCGTTACCTATGGCGCG
>JAVBLF010000060.1:0-4050 GCA_031553675.1 Eubacteriales bacterium
ATAGAGCAGCGCCGCTGTTCCGAGCAAGCAGATCCCAAGGCTCAGATATTTCTTCATTTGGTTTCTCCCTTCACGTTTCGTCCATTTTATCATATAATTCCGGTCAACTCGATAACATCGCTATCTGGTCACCTCCTGTGCGGTTTGGGACAGGCTTTTTTTGATGCGATCCATAAAAGTTGGGAGCATAGTGCCGAAGTTGACGGCGAGGTTGCGGTTCTGAGGTTCGATCACCTCCTGAATCTCTGTGATTCGGGTGTTCATCCGTAGGCCCCAGTCAAGGTTTTGCACAGTCACGATGTCGCCCAAATCCCAGTCCTGCTGGTACAGAAAAGGCCCAAGTCGTGCGACTTCGGCCTCCACTGTGAGGATCATGGAATATTCGCTGAGTTTCTGCCGCCCGCGTTCGGGCAGCTCCGCGTCGTTCGCGATGTCACGGGCGTCGATGAAGACCTCGAAGCGGTCAAGGCCGCTGGCGCTGCCGCCGACGATGGCGATCTGACGTTCTTCGCCCTCGCCCTGCCCGGCGACGATGGCCGTCGAGCGATAGCCGGAGTTGCTGTCCACTGTCCGCTGGGTGCGGATGTTTTCGAATTCGGGCGAGAAGATCACCGGGTTATTGGCGTCCTGATCGACCGTCAAGTCCCGTCCCTCGTAGACTTGAAAGACGTAGTTCCCGTTGTCGAAATCCGGCACGATCTCCCAGCCAAGGCCGCTTGCCAATGCGATCTGCTCCAGTTCGTCAGCCAGCGGCATGTATCGGCTTTGCCAATGGATGACGCCGCCGCGATGTTGGTTGATGCCGAGGAGCAAGTTCGGAATCACGCGTGCGACGCCAGTCATGATGCAGTTGTGCTCGACCAGTGCCCGCATAACGCTCTCGGCATCGGTACGGAGCACGTCGTAGGCCTCGCCCGCAGGCGGCACCGTGATGCGCCGCCCCAGCAACCCGCTCAGCGACATCCCCTTGACGATCTGCGTGTCGTCCTCGCTGCGTTCGCCCGCATTGCGCTCGCGGTAGGTGATGATTCCCGAAAAGTCGTTACAGATAACAAGATTCCCGACTTCACAAAGCGCCGCGCTGGGGATGTTGCGGTTCACTTGCAGCTCGAACTCGCCGACAGAAAAATAGCTCCTCGTGAAGGAGAAGCTATTGAAGAGGTCGAGTTCGGTGAGAAGCGTGAAGTCGGGGCTGTAGATGCGAATGAATTCCACGGGCGTGCACCTCATTTCTTCTTTTCACTCTCTTAAATCCCCAAATACCGGCTCATCCACCGCAGCTGCACAGCCGTATTCGCCACGCCTGCATCGCTGGAAAAGTTGAGCTGGTTATCGCCGGTTTCTAGGCTGAAAAAGCTCGAATCCGGGTCGATGTAGGCGAAGGCATTCTGCGTTTGACCGGTCAAGTTGTCGCGCAATAGCACGCGCTTGTTCCCGAAAGCCGTGTCTATGATCAGTTCCTGCGTCGCCGGAATCTCGCGCCGCACCTGGATGAACTGCCCGGTGTCGACGTGGATGATCTTCGGGTTGACCGCGCCGCCACGAAACGTGATGATTAACGGCGTCGGCACGTCGCCCGCGTTCCGCACGACGGTATTCGTCCGCGTGCTGCGCCCGGCGAACATGGTCGGAAGCAGAAGTGGGAACTGGAAGCCGCCGACCCAGTCGGCCATATCCTGGCGATTCACAGCGGGATCGAGCCAAAAGGGCAGCGGCGCAAGTAGCGCGATCAGGAATTTCTGGTAAGGCGAGCGCCGATCGTCCGAGAAAACCGGTGCTTGGTCGACGACGACACGCATGACGCGCGTGACGCCGATCCAATCGACCTGCAACTCGGCGATGCCGAGCTTTGGGGAAAAGACGTGAAGCAGATTCCGCCGCGCACTTTGCTTGTCGGAGAGTTTGCTCGCCAGAATCGCGCCCTCGATCGTCAGCGCCCGCGCTGGGAGCAGCGTTTCCAAGTAGGTTGCGCCGTCCTGGTGGGGGCTTTTGATCGTCTGGACATCGGCATCGAGGCCGCTTGCGCCGTCGAACTTCGTGACGAAGTAGGGAGCTTCCGTGAGCACGACGCGCTCGTTGCGGGCGTTTGTGAAACTAATCTGCATTTTCATGCGCTATACCCCCCATTCGAGCGCGAGTTCTTGCGCGGCGATCTTGGCCTTGCGCGCGGTTTCTGACGGCGACAGCGCCTTCGGACTGTAGATGTTGATGGTCTGCGAAATGCCGCCCATGCCCGATCCGACCGCTTGTGTAACTGCGTTCCCGCCTTGCATACCCAGACGCATGTCGGCTGCCAGGCCGCGCATGGCGTCGAGCACGCGGTATTTGTTTTCTTCGATCCCGTCTGCAATCCCTTGCATAAAGTGCGGCATCCATTCTGTATAGCTATGCAGCGGCCCTTCCTTGGGGACGGAGAAGCCCAGAACATCCTTCACCGCGTCAGCCACTCTTTTTGCGGCGGCTTTGACCTCCGCCAGCTTGGCGTTGATGCCGTCGACGATGCCCTGGATCATGTCCTTGCCCCATTTGACCGCCTGCGACGGCAAGCTCTTAATGAAAGAAACCGCGTCGTTGATGCCGTTCTCGATCGCCGTTTTGACCTGACCGATCGTAGATGTGACGCCGTTTTTCATCTTCGTGAACATGTCGCTGCCGATGCTGTGTAGCGTGGATGGCAGCGTGCGAAACCAGTTCAAGATGGCATCCCAAGTGCTGCGGATGCTGGCCGTCGTGCTCGTGACGATGCTCGTCACACTGCTTTTCAGGCCGTTCCAAGCACTGATCCCTGTCGTCTTGATGTTCTCCCAAAGCCTGGAAAGGAAGGCGCTCACGGAGTTCCAGACTGAGATCGTGACGCTCTGAATCCCCGTCCACACGCTGATCGCAAGGGTTTGAATGAAACTCAACGCGCCGCTAAAAATTTGCTGAATGCCCTGCCAAATCTGCGAAAAAGCCTCTTTGAGGGCATTCCAGATGCTCTCGGCGTCGGTTTTCATCGCTTCGAAATCGCCCGAAATCAAGTCCGCGATCAGCAGCAGCGCGCCCAGGAATACGTTCTTGATCGCTTCCCAGATGCCGGTGAAAAAAGTGACGATGCCGTTCCATATGGTTTCGACGGAGGTTTTGATCGAATCCCAAGTCGTGGCGAACCAGGCGACGATCGGAGCAACAACGGCCATGATGCCAGTCACAATGCCGTTCCAAATCGCGATGGCTGTCGTCGAAATCGTCGTCCAGAGCTCCGAAAAGAAAGTAGAAATCCCCGTCCAGGTCGTTGTAAAGAAGCTGACAAGCCCCGTCCACACGCCTTCGGCAAAGGCGCGGATGCCTTCCCAGGTACTTATAAAGAAATCCTTGATCCCCGTCCAAAGCCCGACGAAGAAGGCGTTGAGGTCGATCCCCACAGCCGCGAACATTGCGACGAGGCCTTCCCAGAAGCCGACGAGGAAAGCCCAGATCGTCTCGAAGACCCCGACTACGACGTCGCCGAGTCCGGAGAGCGCCGCTTGGAACAACTCCCACGCGCCCGCGAAATCGCCGGTCAGGAGCGCCGCCAACGCGCCGAGTAGGTTGATCGCCACGCCAAAGGCCGAGGCCAGCGTATCTGCCAGCGGCGCAAGCGCGTTGAGTAGGCCGTTCACGACGCCGACGACGATCGAGAAGGCCGCGAAAAGTTCGCCCGCGACGAAGCTCGCCATGGGTTCGAGCGCTTTCCAGATCGCGTCGAATGCGGGTGCGAGCGTGTCTTTCAGCGAACGAAGATGTTCCATGACCGGCTTGAAAGCCGCGCTCATTTTGGAGAACGTTTCTCCGAACAAATCGCCCAGGCTTGCGAAGATCGCTTTGATCGACTCCCAGGCTCCAAGACTCCAGTCGCGAAAGGCTTTGCTGTTCTTCCAGAGCAGCATAATCCCCGCCGCCAACGCCGCGATCACGGCGACCGCGATGCCGACCGGGCCTGTGATGGCCGCGCCGATGGCGGTGAACACCGCGCCCAGGCCACCCGCCGCGCCGATTGCCGTCGAAAGCGTTCCCAGTGCCGAACTCAGT
>JAVBLF010000117.1:0-7119 GCA_031553675.1 Eubacteriales bacterium
GGAGCCAGAAAAAGGGCAGGACGATGTATTTTTCGTCTTCATTCCTGGGCGGGAAAAGCAATACAAGCGCCGTGATGTCGGTCGTCGAAGCGAGGTCGAGCCCGGCGAAGCACTCACGCCCGGCCAGCTCATCCGGCAGTATGTCGAAAGCGCAAGCGTCCCACTCGTGCATCGGCATCCAGCGGATTTCCTGCTTGACCCAAAGGCAAAGCCGCAACTGCTTGAAACTGTTTTCTTCGGCGGGATTCTGCCGGGCACTCTCGCAGGCGTTCGCCAGCTTTTCCTCTCGGACCGTCACGCCCAGGCTCGGGTTGGCCTTTCGCCATGTTGTGGGCTTCGCCCAGTCGTCGCTTTCGTCGGCGGCGTAGATCGTCGGGTAGAAGCTCGGGTCGCTTTTGCGGCCTTGCAGGATGTCCGAGGCTTTCTGGTGGATTTCATACCCGATGCTGTGCCGGTCGTTGCCCGCCGTCGTGATCAGGAAATTGAGCGGCTGCCGCCGCGCATCTGATGCGCCGTGCAGCATGACGCGCGCCATTTCCCGGTTAGCACCGCGTTCATCGTTCGCGACGAGCATGTAGAGTGCGATCGCCGCGCCGAGTTCCGTTTTTCCTTGTTTCTTCGCTACTTCGACATAGCAAGTCGTGAATTGGCGCAGACTGTCGGGCTTGACGACGCCGAAGAGGTCGCGGACGAGCGTTTCCTGCCAAGGCAAAGCGAATGCCTTCATGCCCACGCTGCTAAGGGACCATCAGATGTTCATACTAGCGTGCCTAACTGCTCTGCCAAAGAATCCCTAAATCCCACAGATAGAGGGATTTCTGGTTCTTTTTTATGCTGAAACGCATAGAAAATGGCATTTCCGTTACATTTATTTGGCGACTCCATTTTAGAAATCGTGTAATGTCTCAAAAAAACCTCCGCTATTACAAACCATACTGCCCGCATTATTACAAACATTACCACAAACGTACTTGAAAATGGCAGATAGAAGCTTGGCAAGAGCACCGAACATTGTCTCAGCCGAAAACCTGGCGAAAATCCTCCCGTTCCGCTCCAATTTTCTAAAAATAAAGCCCCGAAACTCACTGTTTCAGGGCTTTATTTTGGAGCTGATGTCGGGACTCGAACCCGAGACCTCTTCCTTACCAAGGAAGTGCTCTACCTCCTGAGCTACATCAGCATATGGCGGGTGGTCAAGCTTTGGCCGCGAAATCCATTATAAAGGGAATGGCACGAAATTGCAAGTGGTATTTCATTTTTTGGGGGCGGGAGAGGGTGAAAGGTCGGCACGAGCGAAGGAGCTGGGGCAATTGAGAGGATTGACAAATTGTTGACACGGATTGTTATTATTTTTACGACATGTTCTTTCAAAAAAACTTGTAAATTTATCTAACATTTTGTTAGAATGGGTGCATCCACATAGCGACAACCGCATATCGGAAAGGGGACAGATTCAGCATGCGCACGAATCCATCGGCCTCCAGCGCGGTGACGACGTTCGAAGTGCTCTCGCCGCCGCTCGCATCGCAAATTGACGCCATCGTCGCATCCCATCAAAACGACGCGTCCAAGCTCGTCGGCATCCTTCTCGAAGTCCAGGACATCGTACCGCGCCAGTACATTCCAACCGAGGTGGCGGCCTACGTCGGCGATCGGCTCGGCTTGCCCCTTTCGCGCCTGTACGACGTGATTTCCTTTTACGAGGCGCTGGCCGACAAACCGCGCGCCGATTACGTCATCCAAATCTGTGACAGCGTGGTCTGCAACGTCGTCGGCAACCGGACGCTCAAGGAAAGCCTCGAAACGACACTGGGCATTGCGGTCGGCGCGATCACGCCGGACGCGAAATTCATGCTCTCGTACACGCCTTGCTTTGGCGCCTGCGACGTCGCGCCGGCCATCCGCGTGAACGGCGAGGTTTACGGCAATCTCGACACGGCGGACAAGGTCAAAGCCGTGATCGCGTCGCTGGGTTAGGGAGGACATCATGGCGAAAACTGTGGCATTCATCACCGAAAATTTTGACAAATACGACCCGTCGTCGCTCGAATCCTACTTGGGGATCGGCGGATTTGGCGTCACGAAACGGGCGCTTGCGATGACGGGCAAAGAGATACTCGAAGTCTTGGGTGCGGCGAGCGTCCGCGGCCGTGGCGGTGCGGAATACGACACCGCCAAGAAGTGGAGCCAGGCGGCTGCCGTGTCGGGCGAACAGAAGGTCATCATCTGCAACGCCGACGAGGGCGAGCCCTGCACGTTCAAGGACCGCGAAGTGCTGCGGAAAGACCCCTTCCGCCTGATCGAGGGCATGATCCTCTGCGCCTACGTCGTCGGTGCCCAGCGCGGATACATCTACATTCGCGAGGAATACCGCCATCTCCATCCTCTCATCAAGAGCGCGATCGCGCAGTGCAAAGAGAAGAAGCTTCTCGGCCAAAACATACAGGAGACCGGCTTCTCCTTCGAGATCGACGTCTATTCGGGCGCGGGCGCCTACGTCTGCGGCGAGGGTTCGACGCTGATCGAGTCGATCGAGGGCAAGAGCGGACGACCCCGCATCAAGCCGCCCTACATCAAAGAGTGTGGGCTCTGGCAATTGCCGACCTGCGTCAACAACGTCGAGACATTCGTCGCGGCGGCGGCGGTCATGTGCCACGACCCCAAGGAATACACGGCGCTCGGTACCGAGACATCGCCTGGCACAAAGATCATCAGCCTGGCGGGCAACGTCGTCCGTCCGGGCGTCTACGAAGTGCCCTTCGGCCTGACGCTGCGCGAGATCATCTACGAGATCGGCGGCGGCATCCCAGACGGCCGCGCGCTGCAATTCGTCCAACTCGGCGGCGCGTCGGGCAAGATCGGTCCGGCCAAGCTGATCGACACGCCTTACACCTACGAAGATCTGCGCAAGGTCGGCCTCGGCGTCGGATCGGGCGCCATACTCGTCGTCGACGATCTGACGGAGATCCTCGACTTCGTGCGCGCCATCCAGAGCTTTTTTATCCACGAAAGCTGCGGCAAGTGCACGCCCTGCCGCGAAGGCAACCGCCAGATCCAGAAAATTGTCACGCGTTTCGCCGAGGGCCATCCCCGCGAGACCGACCTCGAAACGGCGGAGCGCTTCGCCGAGATCATGAAGAACTGCTCGTTCTGCGGCCTGGGTGAGACGGCGCAATCGGTCTTCCTCTCGGCGCTCGCGCACTACCCCGAAGCCTTTGGACGTAAAGGAGGCAGCCAGGCATGAAAAAAGTGACCGTGACGATCGACTCCAAGACGCTCGAAGTCGATGCGAAGCTGACCATACTCGAAGCCGCCAAGCTCGCGCACATCAACATCCCCCACCTTTGCTACCACCCCGACCAAGCCGTCAAAGCGAATTGCCGCCTCTGCGTCGTCGACGTCAAAGGCAGCCGCAAACTGACGCCTGCCTGCTCGACCGTCGTGCGCGACGGCATGGTCGTCGAGACGACGACGAAGCGCGTCTACGACATGCAAAAGGGCGTGCTGGAGCTCATCCTGGCCAACCACGATCAGGACTGCCTGAAATGCCCGCGCAACGGCATCTGCGAACTCCAGGAGCTGTGCAAGCGCTTCCAAATCTCCAAGAGCAACCTTGAAGACGCCGTGGATGACGCGCTGCCGATCGACGACTCCAACCCATCGATCGTGCGCAACTCGGCCAAGTGCGTCAAGTGCAACCGCTGCGTCGAGGCCTGTCAGAAGGTCCAGGAGGCCAACGTTCTGACCTACTCCCACCGCTCGATCCACTACAACATCGCCCCGGCCTACGAAGCGCCCCTCAAAGACACGCTCTGCGTCTTCTGCGGGCAGTGCTCGGCCGTCTGCCCCGTCGGCGCCATCGTCGAAAAGGACGACACCCAGAAGGTCTGGGACGCGCTGCACGACCCGAAAAAGCACATGGTCGTACAGGTCGCGCCCGCCGTCCGCGTGGCCTTGGGCGACGCCTTCCACCTACCCAAGGGCAGCATCGTCACCGGCAAGATGGTCGCCGCCCTCAAACGCCTCGGCTTCGACGGCGTGTTCGACACGAACTTCACCGCCGACCTGACGATCATGGAAGAAGGGTCCGAGCTGATCGACCGCGTGCAAAATGGCGGCGTGCTACCCATGATCACGTCCTGCTCGCCCGGATGGATCAACTACATCGAAGGCAAGCACGAGAGCAAGCTCGCCCACCTATCGACCTGCAAGTCCCCGCAGCAGATGTTCGGCGCTCTCTCGAAGTCCTACTATGCCGAGATCATGGACCGCAAGCCGGAGGAGATTTACACGGTGTCCGTCATGCCCTGCACGGCGAAAAAGTACGAATGCCAGCGCCCCGAAATGGTGACAAACGGCGTGCAGGAAGTCGATGCCGTGTTGACAAGCCGCGAGCTTGCGCGTATGATCGAATCGGCGGGCATCGACTTTGCCGCGCTGGAGGAAGAACCCTTCGACGAACCCTTCGGCATCGGCAGCGGCGCGGGTGCCATCTTCGGCGCGACGGGCGGCGTCATGGAAGCGGCGCTTCGCACGGCTTACGAGCTCCTGACCGGCAAACCCCTCGGCGACATCAACCTGACCGCCGTTCGCGGCCTCGAAGGCATCAAGGAAGCCAGCGTCATGGTGGGCGAACTCGAAGTGAGGGTGGCTGTCGCGCACGGTCTGTCGAACGCCGAGATCATCATGCGGCAGATCGAAGAGGGCAATTGTCCCTATCACTTCATCGAAGTCATGGCTTGCCCGGGCGGCTGCATCGGCGGCGGCGGACAACCCATCAAATCGACGATGGAGGTCAAGGGTCAGCGCCTCGACGCGATCTACCAGATCGACAAAAGCTCTGTCATCCGCAAGTCTCACAAAAATCCCGATGTGATCGCACTCTACGACAAATTTCTCGGCAAACCATTGGGGCACAAGTCCCACGAACTCCTCCATACCCATTATCAGGGAAAAGCCAAGCAATACCATTTTGATTCACTTCGCGAAAACACTTCCGCGAAAGAAAGCGCTCAAAAATGAAGAAAAACGCCCTCTGGATCACCCGGACCGCCGTACTGCTCGCGCTCTTGATCGTGACGCAGGCCGGCACAGCCTTTCTCGGCAACACGCTGATCACTGGCTCTCTCGTCAACTTGATCCTGATCGTCACCGTCATGTGCGCGGGCCTCGCGTCGGGCGTTACGGTGGCGGCGCTCTCGCCCTTTTTCGCCAAGCTGATCGGCATCGGCCCGCTCTGGAGCCTCATCCCGCTGATCGCGCTGGGCAATGTCGCGCTCGTGCTGCTTTGGCACTTTATCGGCAAGCAGAACTTCGCCAAATCGCCCATCCCGCATGCCGTCGCCTGCATTACGGGCGCCGTCGCGAAATTTTCCCTGCTCTACATCCTGGTCGTCAAGGTCGCCATCCCCCTTTGGATGGCCCTGCCGCCGGAAAAGGCCGCCGCGATCTCCAAGCTATTTTCCTTTCCGCAGCTCTTTACGGCGCTGATCGGCGGCGCAATCGCGATGATCGTCGTCCCGCTCGTCAACAAAGCCATCGCATCGCGCAACTGATCGCCCCACCGTTCGAAAAAGCGATCCATCGATGCCCACCGCCAAGCAAACGCCCCGCATTGTCGTGCGGGGCGATTGTGTTGTGGAAGTGGCGGAACGCCGGTTCCGACTTCCGCTCTATAGGAGGGTTTGCTAGCAGAGGCTATTTGGACGGGGCGATCGGCACGGTTTCGACGACGACGCCTGGTTCGGGCAGATCGTAGGTAATCGGCTGATCCATCTGGATCGTGAAGAGGGTCTTGGTCGCGAGGAGTCTGCAGTTGGTGTAGTTGTAGGCGTAGATCGTGTTGCCCGACACCATGTAGAGGTTGTTTCCGATGTAGCAGGTGCGGGAGTTCGTGTCGTAATAGTAGTTGTTCGAGGGCTTGTTGGCCTTGAGCTCGCCGCGGACGGAGAAGCCGGTCCGGGTGCTGAACGCGACGATGTAGGCGCCCCACCAGGAATTGTCCTTGCCGCTCGACCAGTCGTAGCTGTAAACCGGAATGCCCAGCACGCCCTTTTTCAGGTCGACCATCAGCGCGCGGGCGTTGTAGGACACTTCGGATTGGGTGTACTCGTTGCCGAGCACCTTGTAGAACATCTGCCTGGGCGCGCGCGGGTTTTTGACGTCGAACATCGAGAGCTTGAGGCCCATGTCCTTTTCCTGGCCGCTGTCGACCCGCTTGCCACTGGCGTCCGTGTAGAAGAGGGTGGTCGTCTGGCGTCCGATGCCGACGACGACGCCGTCTGCCACGGGATGGAGGTAGCTGCTAAAGCCCGGTACCTTGAGCTGGCCCAAAACCTTGGGCTTGCTGGGCGTCTTCAGGTCGATGACGAAGAGAGGGTCGGTGCGGCGGTAGGTGACGATGTAGCCGGTGTCACCCGTGAAGCGGACGGACTGGATGGTTTCGCCCGGTGCCATGTCTTTGACGCTGCCGACGACGTCCATGTTCTTGTTGAGCACGTAGAGGTGGTTCTTGGTCTTCGAGTTTGCCGTGTTGGCCCAGGTCGTCGTGGCGATGCGGAAGTTCGTGCCGTATTCGTCCATCGAGTACTGGTTGAGGATGTGACCGTCGACCTGGCCGCTGCCGGTGTAGGCGACGTTGCCCTTCGACACGTCGAAGCGGAAGAGGTTGGTCTTGTCGCCGTCCCAGGAGTTCTGCGCGACGTACATGCGCGTTTTCGACATGTAGAGGTCGGAGCTGTTGCCGAGGTAGCATTGGGGCAAGCAGGGCTTCTGGGACGCGATGTCGAAGCCGCCGACCATCATGTAGCTGGGCGAGAGCCGTCCCGGGAAGATGCGGATGCTCGTCGGAGCGATCGTCCGGAGTGCCGAGTCGCCCGCCGCCGAGTCGGAGTAGGCGGGAAGGATGTCTTCGTCCATGATGCGCACATCGTAGGGGATCGAGTAGACGTAATCCTGCACGACGAAGTAGAGGTAGTTGTCGACCATGCGGGTTTGCAGGCTGTTGCCCCGCAGGTAAAGCTTGCGCTCGCCGACGGGCTTGGCGCGGTTGGCGATGTTGTAAACCTCAAAGCGGGTCAGGCTGTAGCCGCCGCGATAGCGGTAGAGGCTCGCCCTGTC
>JAVBLF010000089.1:0-24504 GCA_031553675.1 Eubacteriales bacterium
AAGCAGCGCGCCGGTTTGATCAAAAAATCTTCTCCCGATGGAGATCCACTCACTCTTTAGCCATTTTGGCTTGCATCCGCACTGCGTCGGGGGTCAACTTTCGCCCGTCATCAAGGGGTCAATTTTTAGTCGGCGTTGACATTGAGAACCAACGCATTCCATACGATAAAGTCGAGCGCCTTGTAGACATGCTGATCCCTTTGTCGGATGAGGAGAATGCCAGCCCTCAGCAGATCAAAAACGCCGAGACACAGCGCGATCAACTCCGGCGTCGCTACTACGACGCACCCGATTTGCAGCAAGTCGGACGAAACGCCTACCGCTTTCTCAATGCCGTTTCCGATTACGCTACCCATGCCCAGCCGCTCCGCAAGACCAAGAACTACCGCGAAAACCTCTTTGATAAGGTCATCGAAGGGCATCCGCTGCTCGACAAGGCCTATGAGCTCGTCAAGCAGGCCGTATAAAAGGAGGGAAGGACATGACAAAAACCAAATCGGCGCAAGTGGCGCAAATTTCTGCCCAGCCGGATGTGACTTGTAAGGACCCGGTGCCTGCATTCGCCATCTCGGTCGAGGAGGCAAAACGACGACTGGAAGACCTTCAGCGTTTCATCCGTGAGCTCATGATACAGGGCGTCGACTATGGACAGGTGCCCGGCTGCAAGCGACCGACACTCTACAAGCCTGGCGCCGAAAAGCTCGCCGACATTTTCGGGTTCAGCAAGCACGTCGAGATCACCCATCGCATCGAGGATCTCGACGCGGACTTCTTTCTCTACGAGGTCAAAGCCGTACTCTACGACAAGCACAGTGGCGTGATCGAAGCCGAAGGGCTGGGCTCCTGCAACAGCCGGGAAAGCAAATACGAACGCTCCGACGCTTGCAGCCTCCTCAACACGCTGCTCAAGATGGCGAAAAAGCGTGCCATCGTCGACGCCGTCCTGACAGCGACCCGATCGAGCGGCATCTTCACCCAAGACGTCGAAGACCTCGTATTGCTGCCACCGGCTCCGGCGCTCGACCTTGACAATGCGCCGGCCACCCAGCAGCAAATGGCCGCCATCAAGCATTTGCTTGCCGAATACGCGATCCCTGTGGACTGCGCCAAGGACATCATGGTGCGCGAGTTCCACGTCCATAGCTCCCACGAACTGAGCCGACGAGAGGCGGGTGATTTCATTGCTTGTCTGAGACGCTTTGCTGAAGAGTCCTGCACACCACCGACGCCAAGGAGGAATTCACCATGAAGCTGGTCATCTATTTGACGCAAGCCATCATCCTCGCCTGCGAGATCGTGACTGAATTGGCCAAAAACGGGGGCGGAGTGCTTCTGCCTTGACGAGATTCGTGGAGGGGCTGCGCATGTGTGCGGCCTCTCCGGGATCTTCATCTTCCCTCCGCTACTCGCCAAGTCTTGCTTACGCTTGCGTTTTGAGAAGTGCATGGATTGTCCTACGGATCTTGCGTTATTTTTTTCAGCTTAAGGTTGGATATGACTCGCAGGTAGCCGTTAGTGGTCATCCTCCTGGCTTCACGAAAACCCATGGCGGATAGGCGCTTGAAAAAATCCTGCTTGTTGCTGGAATTGAGCACGTTGGAATCGCAAAAGTGGGAGTAGTGATCGTACAAATTGTGCTTGCTGACAGCTGCTCCTTCCACTTGATCACATCGTTCGTCGAGGAATGAACAAACAGAGTCCGTATTGGCCGCCTTGATGGATTCCGCGACATCGACCTTGGAAAAATGACCATTCTTCAAGACATTGTTAAACGCTTGTAGAGATTGATGAATAATATAGGGAAGCTCCTTTTCAAGTTTATATAACAATTTGGGGTTGCGCTGATTTTGCGGAACGCTGTGCATGAGTGGAAGAAGGATCATACGTTCCATAATGGCTTCATCGTCTCGAGGCGAAACACTGGGAAATGAATTGGCGCATACCAAAATCTTTGCTTCATTCACATACGAAAACGACCGCTTATTTTTGGGTTCGATCGAAATGGCTTCTGGTGTTGTCAGGCTCTTGAGCTTGGCAACTGCGTCGTTGGAAAGTTGCTTGGATGACAGGTCAAAGTCGATGTTCAGTCGCTTCCCCACGATACCGTCTAGCTGGAAAGTACGGCCAAAGTCATGCAGCGGAATATGAGAACAACAGCTTTGCCCTACTAATAGTTCAGCCACTTTACAGAATACAGACTTGCCCGTATTGGCCGGTCCATAGATCAAGAAAAAGTTTTTGAACATATAGCCGTTGCATAGAATATAACCCCATATTTCCAAGGCTAGCTGTCGGATCTGCTGATCGCCGTTGCTCAATGTGTCGAGATAGCGCTTCGTGGTTTTGTTTTTGAAATTTTGTTCGTATGTATTATATTTATGGTTAATGTACGAAAAACAATAATCCTCTGGACTCGCATCTACGAAATTTTTCTTTTTAAAATAGTAGTGTCCGTTCGCAAAAGTGACAGCACGATCAAAATATCGATTTTGTTCCGTTTTATGATATATATCCGGATCTGTTTTTAACCGTCTCAGTATTTCATTCCAGACGCTCATTTTAATCAGTATGTCCAAGTCTTTTGTACAGCATGTGCGAAAAAAACGAATGACATCTTCGTCTGTGTAGCGTATGTATGCAGGATAACTAAATACGAACATAACATTCTCGTGGCAAATAATCCTAAAACGCACGAGTATTTCTTCGATTAATCGAGCAAGCAGTATATTTTTACCATCTGATACATGTATAAGCTCAATTTGACATGCGTAAAAAAGAGTTGGCATCTTTGAAACCTCCCAACCGAAAAAAAATTGGTCAAATGGTCTGAGCCACGCGGCGTAAGGGATTGATGCGAATCGACCGTTGGTTAAAGACCGGTCATGAGGCGATCGGAACGATCGATGTTTACATATTATGGTAATTATGTGTAGGCAATTTGAGTGCAATGTGGAAATTTTGTGACACATCTCTTCTGTATCATAAATTGAATCGGCGCGCCGTCCTTGTCGGACAAGAAGCAAGCTGATAGAATGTTGGTACTTTAACGAAGACGTGGAGACGAAACGCATGAAAAAGCGCGCACTGATCACGGGGAATTCCGGCCTGATGCGATCGATCAACCGCAACCTCATCATTCAGGCCCTTCTACGGAGCGAGGAGATGTCGCGATCCGAGTTGGCGGCGCGGGTCGGCCTGGCGCTGCCGACGATCATGCGCATCATCGACACGCTGATCGAAGAGGGCCTGGTCGTGGAAGTGGGGAAGGGGGACAGCACGGGCGGCCGCAAGCCGATCATGCTGCGGATGAACCCCGACGCGATCTACTTCATCGGGGTGAGCGTGCAGCGGATTTTGCGCGTCGTGCTGACTGATTTGTGTGGACATGTCCGCTGCCGGAGTGAAGTGCTGACGCGCTCGGAGAACGACGCCGAAACCATCCTTGGGCAGATCCTCGGTGGCATCGACCACGTGATCGCGAACAGCGGCGTCGATCCTTCGCGCATCGCGACGATCGGCGTCGGTCTGCCGGGGACGCTCTTCCGGCACGGCGAAGAGCTGGCGAAATACCCCTTCAAGATCTGGGCCGAGATGGATTTGCGGCAGTGGGCGCCGCGCTTTCCCTACCCTGTGACCTTCGAGAACATCGCGAAGGTGGGGGCGCTGGGCGAGTTGATGTTTGGTCACGGGCGCGACTACGGCGATTTTGTCTATGTCTTCGCCGATTACGGCATCGGTTCGGGCATCGTGCAAAACGGCAAGCTCTACAAGGGACACAACGCCGTCGCGGGGGACATCGGGCACTGCTGCATCGAGCGGGACGGCGAGATCTGCTATTGCGGCAACCGCGGCTGTCTGGAGATGTACTGCGCGACGCCGGCGATTTTGCGGGGGCTGCGGCAGCGCATGCCGCCCGACCGCGCGCCCCAAGACTTTTCCGACGTGATCGCCGCCTACCGCGCCGGGGAACCCTGGGCGGTCGAGGCGATCGCGGCATCGAGCGAGACGCTCGGCCAAGGCCTGGGCAACTTGGTCAACGTTCTGAACCCCAATACGGTCGTGATCGGCGGCGAACTGGCGGACGATTGCCCCGGCTACGTCGATCAGGCTGCCACACACGCCCGAACGCGCATCTTTTCCAAGGCGGCGGCGCATACGCCCATCCTCCACAGTGCGCTTGGACAGGAGGGCATTTTGTTGGGCGCGATCGCGCTGGCCATGAACCAGGTGTTTGAAAGCCCGCAGATTTTGTAGTGCATCTATCAGCCAAACGAAGGAGGTATTCTCGTGATCATCAAACCATCAGCCGCATTGCGCGACGACTACGACGAAATTTCACGGCTTTGCAGGGAAACACGCGAACCGATCTACCTCACCCACGACGGGAAGATCGAGCTCGTAGCGATGAACACCGAAGCATTTGAGGCGCGAGAGCACGCGCTCGATCGATGGCAAGAACAAATAGAGGCAGAAGCCAAACGTCAGTCCAGCGAGAAAGAATAGGTGTATCGTTACATCAGAAGCATCCGCCCCACCGGATGCTTTTTTTGTTTGTGAAGCGCAAGAAAACGATATGGCGACTTTGAAAAGGTGGAATTTCATTTGCTTATTGCAAAGATCTTGTGCATAGGCTATACTGAATAGCATAACTTACACACTGAAAGAAAGTATTCGCGCACGCCATTCCAAGCCTATCGCCCCCGTCTGACCGCCCTTGTTTTCCCAAACTGGAATGACAACTCCCCCAGGAGAACCATACACAAAAGGCATATGCAGGAGGGAACGAACATGTGGAAGACCCACGCCAAGACCGCGAAAACGGTCGCATCTTCACTTTTGGCGCTCGTGATGGCGCTGTCCCTGGCCGCGTGCGGCGGCACGAAACCCGAAGAAGCGCCGGCCGCCGACGCCCCCAAGGAAGAAAGCACGACCGAAGCCGCTCCGGCCGCGGAAGGCGAAGCCCCCGCAGCCGAAGCACCCGCCGAAGCGCCTGCCCCCGCCGCCGAGGGCACAATCAAAGTGGGCTATGTCGTCAACGACATGAGCCACGAATGGTACCAAAACATCGTCAAGGGCGCCGAAGCCCGCGCCGCTGAACTCGGCATGGAACTGAAGGTGTCCGACTCGGCGATGGACGTCGCCAAGCAGGTCAGCCAGCTCGAAAACTACATCGCGGACGGCGTCAACGTGCTGGCGATCACGCCGGTCGACGTCAAGGCGCTGGCGCCCGTCATCGCCGAAGCACAGGCGGCGGGCATCGCCGTCATTTCAGAATCGAACGTCGTCGAAGGCGCCAAGACCTATGTCGGAATCGACAACCTCACGGGCGGCAAACGCGCGGGAGAATGGTTCGTCGAATACGCCAAGGCCAACAGCATCGACCCGAAGATCCTGATCGTCGGACTGCCGGCGTTCGAGGATTGCCGCCAGCGCGTCGAGGGCTTCAAGGCCGCGATGGACGCCGCCGGATTGAAGTATGAAATCCTCCAGGAAGTCGATGGCCAGGGCTCGAAAGAGACGGCGCTCAAAGTCTCACAGGACGCTTTGACCGCCCACCCCGACGTCAACGTGATCTTCGGCATCAACGACAACTCGACGACGGGCGCTATGGCCGCCTACAAAGAAGCGGGCCTGGATGAATCGAAGCTCGTCGCGATCGGCTTCGGCTTCGAAGGCGTCGTCGGCCGCGAAGCACTCCTGAACGGCGGCCCCTACAAAGCCGCACTCGCCATGTTCCCGGATTACATGGGCGTTTCGCTCATGGACGCCGCGCAGAAGGCCGCGAAGGGCGAAGAGCTTCCCGCGCACTACGAATCGGGCACCGTCGTCGTCACGCAGGAGAACTTCCCGCAGTTCTACACCAAAGAAGGCGACGCCTACAAGACCAATTTCGAAGCCATCCGCAGCCTGATGAGCAAATAAGCAGTGTAAACGTGGAGGATTTCCAAGGCGCGCCATTGACATTGCGAATCAAGGGTTAAACCCCGCAGCCGAAGCGAGGTTTTTACCAGAGCGGGCGATTGATAATCGCCAATCAAGGGTTGAACTTTGTTCAGGCAAAAATGGGATGATCCTTATGGTACGCGGGCGATTGATAATCGCCCCTACATCCTGATAACCTTGTTTGTGCGCCTGTAGGGGCGATTATCAATCGCCCGATGCAGCAAAACGGCCTCGCAATACGTTAGGTTCGCAACCCTTGATTCGCATTGTTAATCGCCCCTACATCCCGAAAGCCTTGTTTGTGCACCCGTAGGGGCGATTATCAATCGCCCGTTGCAGCCAAACAGCCGCGCGATACGTTAGGCTAGCAACCGTTGATTCGCATTATCAATCGCCCGCTGCAACAAAACGGCATCTCAAACATTGCGGATACTAGCATGAAGCGAATCGAGCGCCACTATGCGCGTTTGGTGCGGCGGGCCAAAATCCCGCCGATGCGGCCGCTCTCCGCGGCGCTGAGCGAGCGCCAGCCGTTGTCGATGATCTTTTGATCCAGCCCGAGTTCGGCGGCGATCTCCCATTTGAGCACTTCGCGTTCCGTCAAAGGCTTTGCATCCTGCGTTAAATTGTTGCGTGCCATACCGTGCGCTCCTTTCGATGTCAGCGGTGGAAGCTTGCATATTCTAGTATGGCTTTTCTCGTCTATTATACCCGCCTTTGCCTCGATTGCCAATCGCGTCGATGGCGCTTGACAGATTGGGTCAAAGTCGTGTATAGTTAAGGGTAATTTCATAGAGCAAGATTGAGGCGCGCTAGACATGATTCGCGCGAAGGAGGCAGCCGGTGCCGTTGATTTCGCGTCAAAGGGGATAGCGCCGAAGGAGAACGCTTGGCAGCCGTTCGTCCTGGGGGCGGGGAGAAGATCCGCGTCACTGTCACCGCGATCGCGGTGGAGCGCAATCTGGCTTCGGCGCGCCGATTGGCGTGTGAAACCGTGCGAACGTGGCGTTTGTTGGGCTGCGTGGCGTGGTTTGAAGGCAGGTTGTGTGGGACCCTGCCGTTTTTGTTTTGTATCGGACGCGCTCGTTTTTGCCAGAGTATGAAATGTGCCATTCTAAAGGAGGAAAACGCTATGAATCAGTATACTGTCGCGATCGTCGGCGCAACCGGTATGGTCGGCCGCAAGTTTTTGGAGGTGCTTGCCGAGCAGAAATTGCCTGTCAAGAAATTTTACCTCTTTGCTTCCGCGAGGAGCGCCGGAAAGACGGTCGATTTTATGGGGCAACCCCATGTCGTCGAAGAGCTGACCGAAACCTGCATGGACGGCAAGGACATCGACATCGCGCTTTTCTCGGCAGGCGGCAGCATGAGCGAAGCCTTTGCGCCGATCTTCGCGAAGAAGGGTGCCGTCGTGATCGACAATTCGAGCGCGTGGCGCATGGATCCCGACGTGCCTCTCGTCGTGCCCGAGGTCAATCCGGACGCCATTGCCGGCTACAAGACAAAGAACATCATCGCCAACCCCAATTGCTCAACCATCCAGGCCGTCGTCGCGCTCAAGCCTCTCGACGATGCCTATGAGATCGAGCGCGTCGTCTACTCGACCTACCAGGCGGTGTCGGGCGCGGGCCTCGCGGGTTTTGAGGATCTCCGCCAGGGCGTCGAAGGCAAGGCCCCCGAAAAGTTTCCCCATCCGATTGCCTACAACGTCATCCCCCACATCGACGTCTTCCTCGAAAACGGCTACACGAAGGAAGAAGAGAAGATGATCAAAGAGACGCAGAAGATCCTGAATCGTCCGGAACTGCGCGTCACGGCGACCACGGTGCGCGTGCCGGTCTTCTACGGGCATTCCGAGTCGGTGAACGTCGAGTTCAAGCGCCCCTTCGAATTGGCGGATCTGCGCGCGAAACTGGCCGCCCAGCCCGGCGTCGTGATCGTAGACGACACGGCGTCCCTCGGCTATCCCATGCCTCTCGACGCCGAAAACCATGATGAAGTCTACGTCGGCCGCATCCGCCGCGACGAATCGGTCGAAAACGGCGTCAATCTTTGGGTCGTGGCCGACAACATCCGTAAGGGCGCGGCGACCAACACCGTTCAAATCGCAAAAGAACTGATGCGCCAGTGGGATTCGGGTGCGATCGCCCGCTGACGCGCATAGAATAGCAATGCAGGATTGCATTGGGAATCTTGCATCGGATATGCGATCGACGAAAGGAGTACCGTTATGGCTATTTTCACCGGTTCCGCCGTCGCGATCATCACCCCCTTTCTGGCGGAGGGCGGCATCAACTTCGACACCTTTGGCAAGCTGATCGAATTCCAGATCGAAAACGGCACGGATGCCATCGTCGTCTGTGGCACGACGGGCGAACCCCCGACCATGACCACCGACGAAAAGCGTTCGGCGATCGCGTTCTGCGTCAAGCAGGCGGCCGGACGGGTTCCGGTCATCGCGGGCACGGGCGGCAACTGCACCGCCAACGTCATCGCCGACTCGAAGGCCGCGGAAGAGCTGGGAGCGAACGCGCTTTTGATCGTGACGCCCTACTACAATAAGTGCACCCAGGCCGGTTTGGTGGCGCATTTCCACGCCGTCGCCGACGAAGTGCAGATCCCGATCGTCGTCTACAACGTGCCATCGCGCACAGGTGTCAACATACTCCCCGCGACGATGGCCCAGATCGCGGCGCATCCGAACATCGCCGCTTTGAAAGAGGCGGCGGGCGACGTCTCCCAGATGGCCGAGATGGCGCGGCTTTGCCCCGATCTCGACCTCTATTCGGGCAACGACGATCAGATCCTGCCCATTCTGGCCTATGGCGGCAAGGGCGTGATCTCGGTCCTGGCGAACTGCGCGCCCAAGCTGACGCACGAACTGTGCGCGGCCTACTTCGACGGCGACATCGCCAAGTGCCGTGCCCTTCAACTTCAGGTCAATCCGCTGGTCGCGGCGCTCTTCTGCGAAGTCAACCCCATTCCGGTCAAGACCTCGGTGGCGCTCTTGGGCTTCGAGGTCGGGGAGGTGCGCCTGCCGCTGACCCCGCTCAGCCCGAACGGACGCACGCGGCTCGAAGGCGAAATGCGCGCCCTCGGCCTGATCCAGTGAGGTGAGCGCATGCTGAACATCATCATTCACGGCGCTTCGGGGCGCATGGGGCGCACGATCGCGGCGATGGCGCTCGAGCATCCCGACGATTTCAACGTCGTCGCGGGGATCGATAAATTTCCGGACGGCGCGGGCGACGTGCCCTTCCCCGTCTATGCGAGCTTTGACGCGTGCGCCGAGGATTGCGACTGCATCATCGACTTCTCGCTCGCCGAGGCCTTGCCCGGCGTGATCGAGGCGGCCTGCGCGAAACAAAGCGCCCTCGTCGTCGCGACGACCGGCCTGACCGACGCCGACCATGAACGCATGCAAGCGGCCTCGGCCATCGTCCCGATCTTCAACGCGACGAACATGAGCCTGGGCATCAACCTGATGATCGACCTGATCAAGCAGGCGGCGGCCTTCTTTGGGGATGGGTTCGACATCGAGATACTCGAAAAGCACCACAAGATCAAGGTCGATGCGCCGAGCGGCACAGCGATGACGCTGGCCAAAGAAGTCGCGTCGGTCTTCCCCGAGGGTCGGGACTTCGTGTTCGACCGCCATGCTGTGCGCCAAAAGCGTGGGCAGCGCGAACTGGGGATCTCGGCGGTGCGCGGGGGCACGGTCGTCGGCGAACACGACGTGATGTTCCTGGGCGAAGACGAGATCTTCGAGATCACGCACAAGGCTTATTCCAAGCGCGTGTTTGGTTCGGGGGCTTTGCGCGCGGCGAAATTCGTCGCGGGCTTGCCACCGCGGCTCTACTCGATGTCGGACATCATGGCGGCCGAAAAGGCCATCACGAACGCCAGCCTCGAACGCGATCAGTGTGTCGTGACGCTCTCGAGCGTGCCCTATGAAATGTCGGTTACGCCCGATGTGTTCGACGCCGTCGCCGCGGCAGGCGTCAACGTCGATATGATCAGCCAGAGTATGCCGCAAAACGGCGCGGTGGACATCGCGTTCACCCTGCCCGAGGCGCAGCTTTCGAAGGCGATGCAAGCTCTAAGTGTTTTTCCCTTTGCGATCGGCCAGTGCGACGCCATGGCGAAGCTCTGTGTCGAAGGGGCGGGCATGGAGCATCGCCCGGGTGTCGCGGCGGGCGTCTTCCGCGTGCTGGCAAACGCCGGCATCGCCATCCGACTCATCACGACGTCCGAGACCAAGATCGCCGTCTGTCTGGAGCAGAAGGACGCCCAGGCGGCGCTCGACGCGATCAACGCGGCCTTTCAACTCTAGGTTGGGCGTCCTTTGACACAAGCAACCCCCATGCACGCGCGCATGGGGGTTTTTCTTCGCAGTTTTATCATTTCTTTCTGACGTAGCCCATGGGATTCACGACCAACTTGTAAGTAAAACCGCCGATCTGCTCTTGGGAGGGTTCGACGGCGAAGGTCACGTCGAAGCGGGTCGTGCGCCAGAAGCCTTCCCACGCGAAGGCGCTGCCCTTGCCGCTTTGCTTGACGCTCGACGGATAGCCGCAAACCGAGGTGACACGGTTGACAAGCGCGGTGCCGCCCTCTTCAAATGAGAGGCCGTCGACCGAGGCGACCGTCCCGAGAAAGCGCACCCCGATCACTTCGTCTCCGCCGTTGAATTCGATCTCGAGCGATTGTGCGATCGGCGAAACGTTGAGTACGTCAGCCCCCGGGTAAACATAAACGCGCTTTTTCTTCTCGAGCGGTTCGCCCTTGGCGGCTATGATGTGACCGGGTTCGTTTTTGAGCACGATGCCGTTCGATGAGAGCCAAGCGTCGATCTGTTCTTCCTGGGCGGGGAGGGGGACACTGTTCAGCTCGGTCACGATTTCGCTGACGAGTGCTTCCTCGTAGTCGGCCGGGAAGACGCGGATGAAGGCCAGAAACTTGCCTTGCTCGACGGCTTCGGGAACCGAGAGATCCGGTTCGAGCGCGAATTCGACGTAAAAGTTGTTGAGGTAGTAGGTGGCGCTCATGCTGTTCGAAACGGCGCCGGGGCCGACGTGCACGGGCTCGCTCTCACAGAGTTTTGTCATGGCGGCGAGCGCCTTTGTGCCGAGCTCGGCGTCGCCCTGAACCTTCATCTCGTATTCGAGCTGCGCGATGCCGTCCGGCGCGCCGGAAGAGAGCGGAAGACTGTGGACGATCAGGCGCTGTTCCGTCACGTCGAGCTCGGGCATGATCTCGACGTCTTCAAAGAGAAAGGCGGCTTGTTTGCGCAAGCCGGGCGCAGCGGGCGTAGGTGAGGGCGAGGGTGTTGCCTTTTTCTTCTTTTTTTTGCTCTTGGGCGTTGCGGAGGGCGTGGGAGTCGGATCGATTTCGGGCAAGGGCTCGCCGCGGCGCATGTAAGCAAGCGTGCCCGGCGAACCAAAGGGAAGCTCGGTTTTTTCGTAGAGCCTCGCGATGTTGAGCGGCGGTTCGGGGGTGGGTGTGGGAACAGGGGTCGGAGCCAAGGTCGGCGCTTCGGTGGGGGTGGCTTCGGCCACGGCGTCGTCTTGTCCGGCCGTCGGCGTGCCTTCGCATGCAGCCAGCAGCAGCGCCAGTGCTGCCGCGATGACGATCAACTTTCTCCTCATGAATGTCCCCTCATGTCACGAAACGGATGCTTGCACGCATGAACTACGGCAAATCGGCGCCGCTGAGTACCATGCTGTATTGGACGACTTTTCCGGAGGCGATCTCGATGTCGAGGGCGCTGCCCGACTTGGCGTCGGCGTATTGCAGATGATAGCGGTCGGCCTTGGCGCCGGCTGCGTGGTAGACCTGCGCGAAATCGCCGTCCAGCTTTCCGTAGATCAGGACGCGGCATTCGGCCGACGGTGACTTTTGTGTCGCGGCGATCATGCCCTGGAGGCCTTGCTTGGACTTCGTCAGCCATTGGCCGATCACGGGTTCTTCGACGGTGAAGAGGCCGATGGCGGCTTTTTCGCTCATGCCGACGTAGATCCCCCGAACGCCCAAGAAAGCGCTCTTCGTGACGTCGATCCGTTCGAGTGAACCCGCGCGGAAGGTGAAGACGACGCCGTCATAGCGAAGGCGCAGCAGGTCGCCGTCGGCGTTTTGCAGGGCTTCGACCAGGGTGCGTTCACCGGCTTTTGTCGGCCCGAGCTTTCGAAGCACTTCCGACGCGACCATCTTGCGAAGCGTTTCGTAATCGCTGCCCGAAAATCGCTGGGCGGCAGGCGCGGTCAGGGCTTTGTCTTTGGTGGCGGCCAGGGCGGTCAGGCTCGTCAGCGCGAGCACCAGCGCCAAGACGAGGGATATGACTTTGCGGTACATGGCAGTCCTTTCATGTAAAGATGCTTCGGTTGCGCGTCGCAGATCCCGCGCAAATCCATCAAGAGCGACGAAACAGGCGCTCAGGCGACATCGGCGATGCAGACGTTCATCTGAATGACGGCGTGATTTGCGATTTCGTAGGCGACGTGGCAATACACGCGCTTGGGGGAGCGGGGCGATCTGCCGATCGAGATGGTATGGGTGAAGTGGACGCGGTAGTGGTCCGGATCGCCGTCCGGATCGGGATGAACCGCCGCAAAGTAGCGCGGCGCGCGATCGGGCTCGCCGAGGTCATAGATCATGGCGGTCAGCTCCTCCCCCTCCTCGGCATCGACAAACATATCCGCCGTAAACAGAGGGGTCTTGCTGTCACGCAGGCGAGCGATCAGCGTCCGGTTCGTGCAGGGGTAGAGCGCGAAGAGGGCGCTCTCTGCCATGCCGACGTGGGTTTGGCGCGGCCCGATGAAATCGGGATCGGTCGTCGAAATGTAGTTGATCTCGGAGGCGTTAAAAAAGGTGTATTGGGTCTTGCCCGCATCGAGTGTGAAAAATTCCTTGCCTTGTCGGCGGTAGACATCGGCGAGGGAGCGCTCGCCGTTCGCCGTACTTCCAATCTCTTTTAGTATAGCGGCAGCAGACAAATTATTCCATGGTAAAATTTCACTTTGTCCAAAGGCGATCTTTCGCTGCGGCGTACGAATGCGACTCGTCGTGGCGGCCATCGACGCGATCAACAGGCCGCCGACCAAGACGAGCACTGCCATCAAGAGCGCTCGACTCCGCCAAGTTTGCTTCTTCATCTCTCCTCCAAAACATGATCGTATCCTGTGCAAACCCACTCCCAAAGCGAGCAAACGGAGTGGATACTCCAATCATTTGCGCGCATCGAAGGAATATATCCCGATATGCGCAAATGAATAACCTTGTCTTTATATATGATATCGCAGTACGCGGGAATTATCAAATCAAATATCGAAAACTTGAACCATTTTTTGCATCTGCAAGAAATTTGGAGTCTGTTCGGCGAACAGATACCGCATTGCAGGACAACAAAAAAAGGACGAAGGCCAATCGTCCCGTCGAAAAGGGGGATAAATACGCGCGATCGCTGCTGTACGCCCAAAGCGATGGATGCCGGTTCGCCCGATCGAGCCGCGTTTGCCTTGTCTTTTAAAGCGACAACAGATGGTCGACGCACACCGACAGCGCGTTGTCGTCGCCAACGGTGCCGCCCTTGCAGATGATGGGGAGTCCGGCAAAGTCACCGCCGACCAGCGTGCCGAATGACGCCAGCGGGACGGCTTCACCCATCACGCGGATGCCGGACGCGCCGAGCCTTTCACAGATCGCGACAGACGTATCGCCACCGCAGGTGTAGATCGCACTGAAGCTGGGGTCTTCGAGCAGCACGCGCATGGCGATCTCGGCGAAGGAGCGGTCGATCAGGCCGGAGGGTGCGTCCGAGACGAAGGGCTTGGGCTGGGCGAGCGGAAGTTGGCGGTCGGGAAAGATGCCGTCGCAGACGAAACCGCAGGCAGACGCGCGCGGGTGGGATGCGATCTCGGCACATACCCGATCGATCTCGGATTCGCGGCGTTCTTCACCGGCGAGGAGTTTGGCGGTATCGACGTAGACGCAATAGACGTCGCGGCGGGCCAGAAAGGTTTCGACCTGTGCGCGGGCGCGTTCGTGGACGCTGCCGATGGCGACGAGCACGCGCTTTTCGGAGCAGGAGATGCGCGGGAACAGTTTTTGGGCGAGGCGCGCCGTAAAGAAGCCCGGATCGACGGCGATGAAGGGATGGCCACACGCGAGGGCGGCATTTGCGATCAGGTCGAGGTCGTCCTCCGTAACGCAGTCAACGACGAGGATGCGAACCCCTTCGCGGGCGAGACGCGCGATTTCGGCCCCCAAACGTTCGCTACATGTCTCGAGCGCGCCGATGGGGATGTTCTCGACAGGGTAGCGGCTTTGCAGGCGGAGCAGCGCGACGGTGTTGGACGTAAACACGGGGCATTTGGGGTCGCGCGCGAATTCGGTTTTATGGAGAGGCACGCCGTCGACCAGGAGATGTCCACCGACGAGCACGCGTTTGGAAGCGGGGTGGCAGGGCGCGACGATCGCGATCGAGCCGTTGTCGAGCGCGTCGAGCATGGCGTCGATTTCGCGCCCAATGTTGCCCCGCAGCGAAGGTTCCATGTATTTGGCATAGAGCCTGACCGTGGGAGAGGCCAGAATTTGGGTGGCGCGGAAGACGCGTTCATATCCGGCTTTGCTGCTCAGGCCGCGGCTCTCGACAGACACGGCGAGGCAGTCGGCGTTCGGAAGCGAGGCAGATGCTTGCAGGCTCCCGATCAGCGTAAAGCTTTCGAGGCCTTTTTTGCGGAGCATGACGCCGACGGTATTGGCGCCGGCCAAGTCGTCGGCGATGACGACGCACTGTCGCATAGAACGGTCCTTTCTCGCGCCCGGGGCAGCGCGCTGATGCGTGCGTGACGCGCAATGCACAGATTGCAAGCCGTCACACCCTCTATTATAGACAAAAAATGTATGTGAGTCAACGCGTTTGTCCATGGCAGGCAATTTCGACTCATGCAAAAAGGCACCACAAGGTTCATGGTGACGCCTTTTTTGATGCCTCACATTTGCGAGATAAGCTATACGTCTTCTTGCGCTTCCAGTTCCAAGAGCCTGTCATAGGCGGCTTCCGCCATCTCAACGCAATCTGGCTGGGGTGGGGTTGTGAACTTTCCATACAACGCTTCGAATGTTTCAGAGGGCGACCTCATTAAGAGGCTAAGAACTACGATGAGAAGAGCCAGGAGCGCGACAAAGATGTTGGGAATGATTTTGCCTGTTCGTAAATATCGAAAATAGATTGCCACATCCACCATTGCCACCATAAGCGGGATGAAAATCGTAAATATTGCATGGTAATGCTTTTCAGATGCATTATATTGATACAAGTTTGTCGTTCGGGCTGCAACTGTTATCAGTGCAGCCACTTTCATATTTTTCCTTCGATCAGTCTTCTGCGGTGGATTGTATAACTCAGAGGCTATGCTTGCAGCAAAACAAACGAGCGATATCGGCGCAAACAAGTAGCCATATGCAGGAAGCAGATCATATCGCATCGCAAGCCATATAGGAACATCAATCGTGAAAATTGACAAAGCAATCAACGACCTTATCATGCTTTTTATTATCAATGATATGGGTGTATTGCACGTATCGAGCACAATCTTTCCGGCATTGTCCCTTGTGCATTTCACGAGGTTTTTGTTGTCGTAAACGGATATGCTGTTTTCTGTCGCCTCAGAATCTAGCTTTCGGCTCATTTCTTATTCTCCTTTAAGAATGTTCTTCACCCAATACATGAGATCGCTGCAAGGATCGGCAGCAGATTCAGCCCTGGATATCTAAGCAATATGATAGGCATTTTATACAATTTTGTCCAGCCCGCCATGCGACACGCGTATTCCTGCGGATTGTACGAAAAAAGTCCCGCCAATCCGGCACACCGCCCTAAGAATGCAAGCACGCAACATAGAGAGAGACATTGTAGGCAATCCTTGGTATAATGAGGGCTAAGCCGTGTACAGGCTTACAATCAAAGGACGGAGGGAAACACGATGGCGCAGACATACAACAAGAGCAAGGTCAAGATCGTCATTTATACGGTCTCGTTGTTGCTCATGGTCTCCATGCTCGCATCGGCGATCCTGGCGAGCATCGCGGCGCATTTCCCCGACGCGGCCATGGGAACGGTGCAGCTCATTCTGACGATGCCGGCCCTGATCGCGATCGCGAGCTCTCTGGCGGCGGGGCCGCTGAGCACGCGCATTCCCAAGAAGATCCTCATCCTGATCGGCATTTCGTCGATGGCCTTTGGCGGCATTGTGTCCTTTCTGCTGGGACAGGTGTCGATCGCGCTTTTGATCCTCGCGGCGGGCTTCATCGGCGTGGGACAAGGCGCTTTGATCACCCTGACGAGCTCCCTAATCGCGGAGTATTTTGAGGGGGACGAGTGCAGGCAGATCCTCGGAAAGCAGTCGGCCTGTGTCAACGGCGGAAGCGTCGTGTTCGTCTTCATCGCGAGCGAGCTGGCGCGCTTCGGCTGGAACAAGAGTTACCTCGTCTATCTGGCGCTCATACCGGTGCTCTTCGTCGTCTTGGCGCTCCTTCCGGGGCGCGGGCCGAGCGAACAAAACCTGGGGTCGCGTGCGGGCACATCCAAGCTGCAAATCCGCTTGGGCCTCCGCGTGCTCTACCTGTGCGGCGTC
Organism: Eubacteriales bacterium; assembly: GCA_031553675.1. Classification (GTDB taxonomy): domain Bacteria; phylum Bacillota; class Clostridia; order Christensenellales; family CALWSW01; genus JAVBLF01. The sequence goes on from JAVBLF010000089.1 coordinate 16,578, forward strand.
CTCTTCCTGTTTACGACTTTTATGTATGTCTACCTGCTCAACGTCTCGGGCTTCGTGGTCGGAAGCGGCCTGGGCGACGTCAAGATGGCGGGCTACGCCAACACGACGATGACCCTGGCAGGCTTCCTGGGCGGCATTTTCTACCAACGAATTCATGCCATTTTTAGAAACTTCATTTTCACCGTCGGGATCGTCGCGGCTGGCTTCGGGCTCCTGGTGCTCTACCTGGCCGGAAACCTGTTCAGCGTCTTCTTTGCGGCCATCTGCTGCGGCGTCGGTCTGACGCTCATGATGCCCAGCTCGATCTTTTCGGCTGCGAGTTCGGTCGATGCCGCATCGAGTTCGACGGCCATCGCCGTCGTCGGCGCCACGAGCAGCCTCGCGATGTTCCTTTCGGGGATCATCCTCAAGCCCGTCGTCGAATCGATGGGCGGCGAGATCCGGACCTACTTCATCGTTGGAGCCGTCGGGCTTCTGATCCTGGGCGTCGTCGCGCTGGGAGAAGCGTTTTGGCAAAATAGCAAAAATACCTTGCGGCGCTGATCGAAGCGCGCGCGAAGGACAAGCCTTGCAAACCCGCGCCGCGAAAGGGGTGCGGGTTTTCGAGATTACAGGTGCATTTGGTAGGCAAAAGGTATATAATGGATATAGTTGCCAAAGTGCAAGAAAAAGTGGATAATAGAATCAGTCAAGATATTCAAATGTCTGCATTCACAGTTAGGATGCTCCAAAAACCTTGCACACCCGCATCGACAAAGGAAGTAAGTGCTTCATGGGGAACCAAACGATCCTGACCGTCTTCGGAACGAGGCCGGAAGCGATCAAGATGGCGCCGCTCGTCAAAGCGCTCGAAGCGTCGGACAAGCTCAAAAGCGTCGTACTGGTCACGGGGCAGCACCGCGAAATGCTCGATCAAGTGCTGTCGGTCTTCGGCATACGGCCCGACTACGATCTGGATATCATGAAGAAGGACCAGACGCTGCCCGACATCACGTCCGCCGTGCTCAGGGGCGTCGATCAGGTGCTTGCAGAGGTGTCGCCCGGCGTCGTACTCGTCCATGGCGACACGACGACGGCCTTTGCTTCGGCGCTGGCCGCTTTTTACCGGCAAATTCCCGTCGGGCATGTCGAGGCCGGCCTCCGGACACGCAACCTCTATTCGCCGTATCCCGAGGAGATGAACCGCAGCCTCATCGGCCGCGTCGCGGTACACCACTTCGCGCCGACCGAGCACAACGCCGATGCGCTGCGACGAGAAAACGTCTACGGCGAGATCGACGTGACCGGCAATACGGTGATCGACGCGCTCCGCTACACGGTGTTCGACGATTACACCTTCCGAAACGAAAGCTTGCAGGCGCTCGACTTGAGCGGACGATACCGGACGATCCTGCTCACCGCCCATCGGCGCGAGAACATCGGGCGGCGCATGGAGAACATCTGTGGCGCCGTGTGCGACATCGTGCGCGCCCATGAAGACGTGCAAATCGTCTGCCCCGTGCACCCCAACCCCAAGGTCCGCGCTTCGATCGTCGAGGCCCTGGGACAAGAAGAGCGCGTGACACTCGTCGAGCCGCTCTTCGTCACCGATCTGCACAACCTGATGGCGCGATCTTACATCGTGCTGACCGACTCCGGCGGCCTCCAGGAAGAGGCGCCCGCGTTGGGCAAGCCGGTCGTCGTCCTGCGCGACACGACCGAACGCCAAGAAGCCATCGACGCGGGAACCGTCGTCATGGGCGGGGTCGAGCGGGCGGACATCGTTCGCTGGGCTGAGACGTTGCTGACGGACGACGAAAGCTACCAACGCATGGCAAAAGCGGCGAACCCCTACGGGGATGGAAAGGCCAGTGCGCGCATCGTCGCGCATCTGGAGAAGGTCTTCGGCGCGATCGAAGAGGAGGGAAACAATGCCTAGCATACGGATACTCGCACCGGCGGCCGTCGCATTGCTGTCGGTGGTCTGCCTCATTTTGTCGATCGTGCGTGAAAACGCTTCCCGCGACCCGAACAACCAGAGTCGGCTCAACCGGCGCCAGTTTACGAGCGTCATGCTCGTGATCTCGCTGATCGCGATTTGGGCCATTTTGCTCTATTTGTTGGTCAGGCCTTTTTACGTCTGGATCGTATTGGCCTTCTTCTTCATTATGGAAGTCGGCAGCTTTGTCTTTTGGTTTTACGATCCCTTCCTCTACGTGCTCGCCCACTTTCGCAAAGGGAAAACCGTCACACCCCCCTGCAAACCCACGCCGGACAAGCAGAACCGCTTCGCCGTGATCGGTTGCGCGCACAACGAAGAAAAAGTCATCGCCCACCTGATCGAATCGGTCTACCGCTGCGATTACGACCGCAATCTTTATGATTTTTACGTCATCTGCGACAACTGCACCGACCGCACGGCCGACGTCGTGCGCGCATCGGGCGCGATCGCGATGGAACGGCACGACCTGGAACGCCGCGGCAAGAGCTTCGGGCTTTCGTGGATGTTCGGCAAACTCAAGGAGATGGAGGATGCGGGCAATGTCTACGACGCCTACATCGTCCTGGACGCGGACAACCTCGTCTCGACCCGCTTTTTCCGCGCGATCAACCGCCGCCTGAACGAAGGACACGAGTTCATGCAGTGCTACCTGGGCTGCAAGAACCCCGACGACTCCTGGATCTCGCGCAGCTACTCCGTTGCGTACTGGCTGAGCAACCTGACCTACCAGAAAGCGCACATGCGCCTGGGCCTGTCGGCACAGATGGGCGGCACGGGCATGGTCTTCCGCCCCGCCATTCTCAACGAGATCGGCTGGCCGGTCAACTCGCTGACCGAGGACCTCCTGATCACGACGGAATACATGATCAAGACGGGCCGCAGCGCCTGTTGGGTGCACGACGCCCGCATCTACGACGAAAAGCCGCTCAAGCTCAAAGAGTCGATCGTCCAACGCACCCGTTGGATGCAGGGGCACATGCGCACCTGCTTCCAGTACTTTGGCAAGCTGGTCGCCGAGGGCTTCAAACACGCGAGCTTCAAGCATTTCGACCTCGCATTTTACCTCGCGCGCCCTCTGATCAACATCTGCATGTTCGCAGCTTATGTCGTGCGCTGGCTCTGCTGGGTCTTTGTGCGTGACAGCTTCGCTGGTTCGGCCCGATTCATGATGAACCTGCCCGTCGCGGTCGGCCTCATGATCGGCTACCTGCTGATGCAGTGCATCGTCCTCTACAAGGGCAATCGCTCGAAGTACATCCTCTGGACGCCGATCCAGTTCATTTTCTCGCTGACCTGGTATCCCGCCATCCTGCGCGGCCTGATCAAGAACAAAGAAACCTACTGGGTTTCGACCATGCACACCCGCGCGCTCTCGATCGACGAGGCCGGCGGCAGCAGCAATGGCAGCGGCAACGGTGGGGCACGCACCGGCGTCTCGATCGCCACCTCCAAGATTGCGCCGCGCCGTGACGACAAGATGCGGGGCTTCTTCCGGTCAGGGGGGACGATGGGGAATTTCATTCCCCAAACCCCTTGACTTAAGGGTCAGAGACCCTTAAGAATCCCTTTCGGGGGATTTGAAATTGCAAATGTGTGATACCTTTCGTCCGCCACACCGTGGCGGGCGAATCGTCATGTAGAGGCGTCGAAAGGGCACAATGTTTCTAGCAGCCGTATGATGCACGGCGTAGCAACGGCGTGTTCGGCGGAAGCCGAGCGCGCCGGGTGAGGTGTCCCCGCAAATCGGAGATTTGTGGGGCGCCAAAAAGTTTCTTTGCCCCACTTTCTTTTCAAAGAAAGTGGGCCGCCGGAGGCCATATGCACCGATTTTTTGTCAACGAAATCCACGGCACCATCGCATCCCTCGATGCTGAGGACGAAAAGCACGCGATCAAAGTGCTGCGCCTGGGGGAAGGGGACGAGGTGCTGCTTTGCGACGGCGCGGGGCGGCAGTGTCGGGCGGTGTTCGCGCATGCCGATCGTGGGCGCGTGGAGCTGTGCTGCGGCGCGTGGAGCAAGCTCGATACGGAGGCGGCGACGCGCATCACGCTCTACCAAAGCCTGCCGAAAGCGGGCAAGCTGGAAGGGGTGCTGCAAAAGGGCACGGAGCTAGGGATCGCGGCGTTTGGCCTGTTTGCGAGTGCGCGGTGCGACGTGCGCGACGCCAAGCCCAAGCTCGAACGCTTGGCGCGGGTCATTCGCGAGGCGGCACGGCAGGCGGGCAGGGCGGTTGTACCGGCGTTGTTTGCGCTGGAAGGAAAGAACGGAAAGCTTGGCGGCACGAACGCGCTCTGCGAGCTCTTGAAGCGGCACGACGCAGTCTTTTTGGCCTACGAGGGGGAAGCGGATCGGAGTTTGCGGGCGGCTGTCGAAGCTTTGTCGGGCATGGAAGGAGCGCTGGATGTGGCCTTGATCGTGGGGCCGGAAGGTGGCTTCGACACGACAGAAGTGGAAACGCTGCAAAGCGCGGGCGCGACAGCGGTTTCGCTCGGGCCGCGCATCCTCCGCACCGAAACCGCAGGACCTGCTATGGCTGCGATGCTGCTCTTCGCGCGGGGCGACATGGACGCGCACGGTGGGGAGGTGGATGAATGAAAGTCGCGTTTTGCACGCTGGGTTGCAAGGTCAACCAATACGACACACAGACCATGATGGAGCGCTTTCGGGAGGCGGGACACGAGATCGTGCCGTTCGAAGAGAGCGCCGACTGCTACGTCGTCAACACCTGCACCGTGACGGCGGTCAGCGACAAAAAGTCGCGCCAGATGATCGCCCGCGCGCACAAGCGGTCGCCCGATGCGATCGTCGTCGTGGCAGGCTGCTTTGCCCAACGGGATGCGGCGGCGGCGTTGGCGCTCCCCGGTGTGAAGCTCGCGATCGGTAACCAGGAGCGCGGTCAGATCGTCGCGCATGTCGAAGCCCTATGGGAGGGCCGTGCCGCGTCGATCGACGCGGTGCACGCCATGCAAGCGCAGACGGCGTTCGAAGAAATGCCGGCTCTGCTCGAAGGACGGACGCGCGCGACGCTTAAGATCCAGGAGGGCTGCAACCGCTACTGCTCGTACTGCATCATTCCCTACGCGCGGGGGCCGATCCGGAGCCGCCGCATGGAAGACCTTGTCGCAGAAGCCCGACGGGTGGCGGCGCTGGGTTTTTCGGAGATCGTGCTGACCGGCATCCATTTGGCGTCATTTGCGGGCGAAAAGGGCGAGACGCTGATCGACGCCGTCGAGGCGATCGCCGGAATCGACGGCCTGGCGCGGATACGGCTGGGCTCGCTGGAACCGTCGCTGTTGACGCCGGAATTCGCGCGTCGGGCGGCGACTTGCCGGGCGCTCTGCCCCCACTTTCACGTGTCGATGCAGTCGGGCAGCGACGGCGTGCTGCGGCGCATGAATCGCCGCTACGACAGTGCATCGTACGCCCATCGCGTCGCGACGGTGCGCGATGTGATGCCGAACGCCGCGATCACGACCGATGTGATCGCGGGTTTTCCGGGGGAGAGCGAGCGCGAGTTCGAAGAGACGTTCGCTTTCGTCGATCGCATGGCGTTTGCGCGGATCCATGTCTTCCCCTATTCGCCGCGCGTGGGTACACCGGCTGCGACGATGCCGGGCCAGCTTTCGAAGGCCGTAAAAGAAGAGCGCACGCGGGCCTTGATCGCGCTGGGACAGCGTTTGGAAGGCGCCTACGTTGACCGCTTTGTGGGGACGGTGCAGCGCGTCCTGTTTGAGACAGACGAAGGCGGCGGCATGCTGGGCTACACTGACACCTACATACGCGCGCTATTGCCCGGACGCCGGTTGCCGAGCGGCGCGCTAGCCGACGTGACGATTTTGCGGCGCGAGGGCGAGACGACGATCGTTTCATTGTGCGGGGACGCGCATTGTGATAGGATGCAGGAAGAACACAGATCGACACAGGAGGAAACGCCATGATCGTCGTTGCGGCGCGCCTCCGCATCCATGACGGGTGCGAGGCTGATTTCATTGCAGCATCGTGCGGCTGCATCGAGAGTACGCGTTCGGAAGCAGGCAATCTGTCGTATGAACTGTATCGCGACGCGAAAGATCCCTCAGACTACCTCTTTTTCGAAGAGTGGAAGAGCCGAGAGGATCTGGACGGACACATGCAATCCGCGCATTACCAGCGCTATCGCCAGGAGACAGAAGCGGTGGTCAAGACGCGGGAGATCCGGATCTACGAAGCCCAACGCATGTGAGGAGGAACGCATGGACTGCATTTTCTGCAAGATTGCGGCGGGCGAAATCCCGTCAAACAAGGTGTTTGAAGACGAGCGCTGTCTCGTCTTCCACGACATCGCGCCGGCGGCGCCGGTGCACGCGCTTGTCGTACCCAAACGGCACAGCGCCTCGATCCTCGAAGCCGACGACGAGACGATCGGGCATTTGATGCGCGTCGCCCGCGAGACAGCCAAGACGCTCGGCTTGTCCGAAGGCGGCTTTCGCATCGTCGTCAACACCGGTGTCGAGGGCGGGCAGACGGTCGATCATCTCCACATACACGTGATCGGCGGCCGTTCGATGACTTGGCCGCCCGGTTGACAGGTCCAGGGTTGGCACCCAATGATTAGCCGAGGGTAACATTTGACATGCCGCGGCAAACCCCGCCGTTTCGCGATTCGCAGGGGTCGCCGATTCGAAATTCGAATGTGCGTTCCTGTTTTTCTACAAAGTTTTGGTTGACTTTGATTTGGCATGTTTAGTATAATAGCTGTGCATAGGGCAATCCCGCATCGATCACGGTGTAAGAGCTTCTCGCAAGCCCACCCTCACCGGATTCAGAATGTTGTTACGGTTCGCGGGTTCATGTCGGCGGGCTGCCGTTATGGCTGCCTGGCGGTATTGTGAGGAACTCTAAGCGATGCATCGGAGGGGAGGGATAAGGGAATGTCTGAAGTACGTGTTGGAGAAAACGAAACTCTCGAAAGCGCCCTCAAGCGTTTTAAACGCAAATGTGCGCGCGCCGGCGTATTGGCTGAGGTCCGGAAACGGGAGCACTACGAAAAACCCAGTGTTCGCAAGAAGAAAAAAGCCGAAGCCGCCAGGAAGCGCAAATTCTAAGACACCCAGCCCCTTGACGGGTAGCGAATCTCAGCAGCGTCGATCGCGCCGCCTGCTGCACTTTAACCCCGCGCGGTGACGTCGAAACGGCACCGCTCATCCGCTGCGATGGGAATGCGCCTTATGCACCGCTCGAACCCACTGGCTCACCACCGGTCGCGCGGCAAATCGAAACGTACCAAACCCGACCGCCTGTGGTCGGGTTTTTTTGGCCCCAAACGTTACCAACGCGAAAGGACGCTGCAATGAAAAGCTTGAACCTGTTGGCCATGGATTACGGCGCAAGCAACGGCCGCGGCATCGTCGGCTTTTTTGACGGAGAGACGCTCCGGATGAAGGAGCTGCACCGCTTTGAAAACGACTTCGTCACCCAGGGCAGTCTGCGCTACTGGAACAGCAACTACCTCTATGCCCAGATCGGCGCCTCGCTCGAACGTTTCGTGGCGGAGTGCGGGCGCGAACTGCACGGCATCGGCCTGGATACATGGGGGGTTGACTACGGCCTGATCGACCGCGACGGCCGGATCTGCGGCCTTCCGATCAGCTATCGCTCGGCGGTCGACCCCGATCGCGACGCCGTGTGGCGCCACGTGCCGACGCGCGAACTCTACGACCGCACCGGCATCGCCGCCAACAATTTCAACACGGTCTACCAGCTCTATGCCCGCAAAATGCGCGGCGATCCCGCGCTCGACAGTGCCGAGACGATGCTCCTTTTGCCGGACTTGTTCGCCTTTTTCCTGACCGGCGAGGTGGCCAGCGAATACACGAATACGACGACGACGCAACTGTACAACCCCTCGACCAAGGATTGGGACTGGCAGACGATCGCGGCGCTCGGCCTGCCGAAACGCATCTTCCC
>JAVBLF010000019.1:0-3601 GCA_031553675.1 Eubacteriales bacterium
CCGATAACCTTGTTTATGCGCCTGTAGGGGCGATTATCAATCGCCCGTTGCAGCCGTACGGCCTCGCGATACGTTAGGTTCGTAACCCTTGATTCGCATTGGTAGCAACGAAACCCCCGCCAAGAGCATGGCGGGGGTTTCGGGGATCGTCAGAAGTTTCTTTGATACTTTCTTTTCAAAGAAAGTAGAGAGAAAAAAGCAGAGCTTAGAAGCACACACCCGCCATGGTGAGGATCTCGGAGACGTCTTCCCACTTGTTGAGCGTGAACATGTGGAGGCCGTCGATGCCGTTGGAGACGAGATCTGCGATGTGCTTGACGGTGTATTCCATGCCGGCTTTCTTGAAGTCATCGGGGTTGTCGCCGTAGATGCCGATGATGCGTGCGAGTTCGACCGGGATGGCGCTGCCGTTCATGAGGGTCATTTTGATGATAGCGTCCTTCTTGAGAACGGGCATGACGCCGACGTCGATCGGGAGGTCTGCGCCCGCGCCGTAGAGGCGATCGCGATAGCGATAGAAGGCATCGTTGTCGTAGAAGAGCTGGGTCATGAAGAAATCGACGCCGGCGTCCTTCTTGCGACGGGCATACATGATGTCGTGATCGAGCGATTTGGCGCGCATGTGTACTTCGGGCGAGATCGCGCCTGCGAGGCAGAAGCTCGGATCGGTCTTTTTGATGAAGGCGGCGAGATCGACGGCGTAGCTGAAGTCGCCGTTCGTTCCGGTCCAGCCGGCGGGCAGGTCGCCACGCAGGGTCAGGATGTTTTCGATGCCGTTTTCTTTGAGCGCTTTGAGCTGGTCCACGATGAATTCGCGGGTGTTGCCGATGCAGGTGAAGTGCGAAACGGCGGGAACACTCAGCTTTTCGATCGCTGCGCAGAGCTCGAGGTTACGTCCTTTGTTCGTGCCACCGGCGCCGTAGGTGACGCTCATGAAGTCGGGGTTCCACTTGTCTCTCAGCGTCGAAATCGTGCTGAGTACGGGTTCGATCGGTTGTTCTTCTTTTGGCGGAAAGAACTCAAACGATACGGACATGCGCTCGGGGAAGACGTCGCGGACGAGATGATGCATGACAAGTCCTCCTGACAGTGAAAAGTGGGGGTGCGTCGGTCAAATGGCGGACCGGCACACGGACGTGGATGGATTCGCGCGGTCGCGCGCGCCTGCACGCGATCACTAACACGCCTAGTATATCGCAGTGCCTGGGCAATTTGCAAGCCCCGCATGTATGTCTGTCCCGATGATTCACTTGCTGGAAGCGTGCTTTTGCGCTATCATAGCGTTACTGATGAGAGGTGAACGCGATGAACGATGCTTCCTCCAAAGCCAACGCCATTGCGCTGCTCGACGGCGCGATGGGCAGCCGCATGATCGATTTCGGCATGCCGAGCGGCGCTTGCCCCGAAGAATGGGGCGTGCAGAACCCCGCCGCGCTGACCGAGATCTTCCGCGAAACGATGATCGCGGGCAGCAAGTGGATCTTGACCTGCACCTTCGGCGGCAACCGCGTCAAGCTCCAGGAGTACGGCTTGGCGTCGCGCGTCGCTTCGCTCAACAAAGAAATGGCGCGCATCGCCAGGGATGCGGCCTTTCGCGGGGTCAAGGTCGGGGGCGACATCGGCCCGACCGGACAGATGCTCCAGCCCGCGGGGGAGCTGAGCTTTGACGAAGCGGTCGAGGTCTTCTCCGAACAAGCCGCCGCGCTGGCCGAGGGCGGCGTGGACTACCTCGCGATCGAGACGATGATCGACCTGCAAGAAGCCCGCGCCGCCATCATTGGCTGTCGGCAGGCGACGACGCTGCCCATTCACGCGTCGATGAGCTTCCAAAACGGCCGGACGCTCATGGGCGATTCGCCCGCGGCCTGCGCCGTCGTGCTGCAAGCGCTGGGCGCCGAAGCCGTCGGCTGCAATTGCGGCGCGCCGCCGGAAGAGCTCTTGCCCGTCGTCGAGGCGATGGCGGCTTGCCTTTCTGTGCCGATCATCGCCAAGCCCAATGCGGGAAAGCCCGTTTTGCGCGGCGGCAAGACCCGCTACGACATGACGCCCGACGATTTTGCGGCGGCCATGCTGCCGCTGGCGGCAGCGGGCGCGCGACGTTTGGGCGGCTGTTGCGGTACGTCGAGCGGCCACATCGCGGCCCTCAAGCAGCAGCTCGAAAGCATGCGTTTCATGCCGCGCGACACAGAGCCGGAAGCCCTCCTCGCCAGTTCGCGGCAGGTGCTCCCCTTTTCCGACACGCTCATGATCGGCAACATCCGCATCGACTCCCAGATCGGCTTTGACGAGGCGATCCAAGCTGGAGACTACGACGCGGTTTGCGACATCGCCGAGGGCATGGAGGACGTGCAGATCTACTGCCTCTGCGCCGTCGGAGAGGACATCGACGAGGCGCAGGCCTTGCCCGGCATGGCGCGCGCCCTCGCCGCGGCGGTGCCGCAGCCGCTCGCCTTTCGCCCCGCCTCCCCACAGGCGCTCGAAGCGGCCCTTCGCGTCTACCCGGGGCGTCCGCTCGTCATACTCGACTGCGTAGAGCCTTACAGCCGTCCGCTCATGCTCAGCATCGCCAAGAAGTACGGCGCGGTGACGGTCCTATAGCCAGCAAAAGGCCCCTCCGGTTTCGGAGGGGCTTTGATGTGCGGGGAGAATAACGCTTTTGGGCTTGGCCTGCTATCGGTTGCGGCGTCTGTGGTCGCGGCGCATGGCGAGGTAAAACGCCAGCACGACGACAAACGAAAGCGCCTGGGCGATCGCGATGCGCAGAACCTGCATGCTGTCGGCGCCTTCCGCCGTGACGACGTGGATCAGATTGGCGCTGGCGTTGTTGACGAAATGGGCCGCCATGCCTGCCCAGAGCGAGCCGGTCAGCCGCGCGAGCAGGCAATACTGCACGCCGAGCAGCGCGCTCGTCGCGACGAGCATGAGGGCGGACATCATAGCGCCCATGGCAGACTGTTCGCCGTCCAGGAAGTTGCGGATCGGTTGGGCGATGTGCCAGAGGCCAAAGAGCAGCGACGAGAGAACGACGGCCAGCGCAAAAGAATAGCCGTCGTCGAGCACGCGCACGAAAAGGCCGCGAAAGATGCCTTCCTCCATCACGACGTTGATCAGGTTCCCGACCAGGCAGATCAGAATGAACGCCATGCCGCCCTCCATTGCGCGGTTGCCTTGGATGGCGTAGCTCGTAACGTAAAAGCGCAGGGCGGGCGATTGGCCCGATGCTTTGAGCAGCACGATCTCGGTGCCGTATGCGACAGCAAAGACAGCGAGGCCGAGCGCCAGGCCGATCAACTTGCCGCGTATGGCGTCATCGACGCGAAAGCCGCTCTCGGCAAAGGAAAGCCGCAGCACGGGAAGCACGGCGATGAGCAACGCGATGCCGATCAGTTTGTGGACAAAGGCTTCTCCGATCGCCGTCTGATCGGTGCGAAAGAGGAAGTACTCGACTGCGCGAAAGGCAAAGCAGACGAGGTAAAAGGCGAGTACGAAAGCGATGGGGTTTCGGCGGCTAAAATCGCGCATCTTGTCTCCTTTACGCTTCTTCGCTGTCGTCGAGTTGCTTTTGCATGACGATCACGTCGCGCATCACGCCCCACTTTTC
>JAVBLF010000006.1:0-22865 GCA_031553675.1 Eubacteriales bacterium
TCCAGATATGTGAAATACTTCAGTTCCGTGCTGAGTTTTACTATGTCGCTGTCTATTTCATAGAAATCCCAGTGCTGTCCTGGCTTGCGGTAGCATGCGCTGGTTCCGGTCCCCAACCCTATCACTGCGACGTTCCAGCTCGCGTCGACTGCGTCGAAAGCGGCGAATATGTTGCCGAACGGCCCTGGCTTCGCATAGTATGAAAGCGGCTCCCTCTCATACATCGGATCCATTATCTGCATGCCGTGCATCGTGGATCCATGGTGGAGCAGGTTTATCTTTATCCCGTTTTCCGTTGTAGACTTGACATCGTGCACGCCGTAGAAGTTGCGGTGCTGGTATACCGACCTTAACGATACAGGTTTCCCGTTCGTCGTTATGTTGGCGACCAGCAGATTGCCCATTATCACCAATGCGCCGACGCAGCGACAGGAATCGAGGGTAAAAAGGCCGTCCTCTGTCGTGCCACCCGAACGGACGCCCAGCTTGCGTTCAAGCCGTTCGAGGATGAGGTTCGAGCCTTTGACAAAGCAGGCCGTCCCCAGGCAAACCGAAACGATGTGCTTGCCGCGCGGCTCAGTCGTAAAGCGTGCGTAAAACGTCACGACGCTGTAAACCTCGGTCAGCGGTATGCGCAGGCTGCGCGCGACGATCTCCTGGGCTTCGAGGGGCAGGTAGCCGATCGTTTCCTGCGTTTCATGCAAGATCTGGATGAGCATGGACGGGTCGCGCCCATTCCGTTCGACAATCGGCCCGACGATCTCCGCCAGCCTATCGCGTAGGCAAGTGCCGCAGGCATTCATGTCGCATTCCTCCCATCAGGTGAGTTGGCCGTCGCTTGTAAAGCGCGGATGGCTTTTGGTTCAATGGCTTCTGGTTCGATTGTTTCTAAAATCGATTGCTTTTGATTCAATTGTAGCATTCTCGATCCACAAGAACAATTCGCCTTTTTGCCCTTCGGATCGACGAAAATACAAGCCTTACAGCCGCGCGCGCTTGACAAATGGCCGGTATGAATTATAATGGAGCTTAACGTTGCAAAACATACGGACAGAATGCGAAAATCGCGTCCTTGTCCGCGGTGATATGCATGATACTCAAATGCGAGTTGCAATTTTAATAGAAAGCGTGATGACTATGGAAATTTCTAACAAGTGCCGGGCAATCACCCCTTCCATGACCCTGGAGATGGACGCCAAAGCCAAAAAGATGAAAGCCGAAGGGATCGACGTGATCGGCTTCGGCGCGGGCGAACCGGACTTCGACACGCCGTCTTTCATTAAAGAGGCGGCCAAAGAAGCGCTCGACAAAGGATTGACCAAATACACACCAGCCAGCGGCACGATCGAGCTGCGCAAGGCGATCTGCGCGAAATTCGAGCGCCGTAACGGTCTTCACTATACGCCTGAACAAATCGTCGTCTCGAACGGCGCGAAGCATTCGCTTTTCAACGCCTTTGCCGCCATTTTGAACGACGGCGACGAAGTGATACTCCCTTCGCCCTACTGGGTGACCTACCCCGAGCTGATCCGCTACCACGGCGGCGTGCCGGTTTACGTCGAGACGACGGCTGAAAACGGCTTTTGCCCCCAGCTTTCCGACATCGAAAAGGCCCTGTCGAGCAAGACGAAGGCCATCCTCGTCAACTCGCCCTGCAACCCGACGGGCGCGGTCTACGGCGCGGCGCTGCTCGAAGGGATCGCCAAGCTCGCCCAGCAGGCCGACTGCTACGTCATTTCGGACGAGATCTACGAAGAGCTGATCTACGACGGCGAAACGCACGTCTCGATCGCGTCCTTTGGCCCCGAAATTCAAGAGCGTACGATACTCGTCAACGGTCTGTCGAAGGTCTACGCTATGACGGGCTGGCGCATCGGTTACACGGCGAGCAACCTCGCCGTCGCCAAAGCGATGGGCAGCCTCCAGAGCCACGCCACCAGCAACCCCAACTCGATCGCCATGTACGCGTCGGTCGCTGCGATGAACGGCCCGCGCGACGAGATCGACGTCATGCGCAGTGCCTTCGATCGCCGCCGCAAGTATATGCTCGATCGGATCGCCGCGATCGACGGACTGAGCGCCCCGACCCCCCGTGGCGCCTTCTACGTCGCGCTGAACATCTCAAAACTCATCGGCAAGACCTACCGCGGCAAGGCGATCCGCAACTCGCTCGACTTCGCCGACCTGCTACTTGAAGGCGCCAATGTCGCCGTCGTGCCGGGCGCGGCCTTCGGCGACGACGGATTCTGCCGCCTGTCCTACGCCATGAGCGACAAGGACATCGAAATCGGACTCGACCGGATCGCGGCCTTCGTCGCCGAGCTGGCATAAAATTTGAACGCCCGAACACGCGGACAACGCCGCACATTCGAAACGGAAGGGAGGACAAGACGTGAAACGAGATGACAACACCCCCAAGCAATACGACCAAATGAACCCCCGCGACCAACTGGTCTACAGTGAGGCGAGCCACGTTCTGGAAGAAAACGTCTATCAATACCAACTTCAGGACGTCGAAAACCCGCACCTGTTCCGCCATATTTACGAATACAGCTCCATTCCGAAAGTGGCGTTCAACTGGCGAAACGTGCCCATGCACATGCCGGACGAAATTTGGATCACCGACACGAGCTTCCGCGACGGCCAGCAATCGCGCTCGCCCTTCAGCACGGAACAGATCGTCGACATCTTTAAACTCCAGAGCAAGCTGGGCGGCCCCAAAGGCATCATCCGACAGAGTGAGTTTTTCGTCTACACCGAAAACGACCGCCGCGCCGTCCACGAATGCATGGATCTCGGCCTGCCTTTCCCCGAGGTGACGACCTGGATCCGTGCCAGCGCGAAGGACTTTGACCTCGTCAAGGAGCTGGGCGTTCGGGAAACCGGCATACTTGTCTCCTGCTCGGACTACCACATCTTCAACAAGATGCACCTGACCCGCAAACAGGCGATGGACAAATACCTCGGCGTCGTCAAGATGGCGCTCGATCGCGGCATCCGTCCGCGCTGCCATTTCGAGGACATCACCCGCGCCGATTTCTACGGCTTCGTCGTCCCCTTTGCCAACGAGCTGATGAAGCTCGGCCAGCAAAGCGGCATTCCGATCAAGCTGCGCGCCTGCGACACGATGGGCTACGGCGTCAGCTACCCCGGCGCCGCGCTGCCGAGGAGCGTACCCGGCATCATCTACGGCCTACGCACCTTCAGCGACGTTCCGAGCGAGATGCTCGAATGGCACGGGCACAACGACTTTTACAAGGTCGTCACGAACGCGGCGACAGCCTGGCTCTACGGCTGCTCGTCCGTCAATTGCTCGCTGCTCGGCATCGGCGAACGTACCGGCAACTGCCCCACCGAAGCCATGGCGATCGAGTACTGTTCGCTACGCGGAAGCGACGACGGCATGGATCTGTCTGTCATCACCGAGATCGCGCGCTACTTCGAGGACAACTGCGGCTACCAGATCCCGCCGCGCACGCCTTTTGTGGGCCGCGCCTTCAACTCGACGCGCGCCGGCATCCACGCCGACGGCATCCTCAAGGACGAGGAGATCTACAACATCTTTGACACCGAAACGATCCTCAAACGCCCGCCGACCGTCATGATCGACGCGCACTCCGGCGCGGCCGGCATCGCCCACTGGATCAACAGCTATTACAAGCTCGACAACGGCAGCAAAATCGACAAGCGCGACGCGCTCGTCGAAACGATCAAAGCCATGGTCGACGCCGAATACTCGGATGGACGCACGACCGTCATGGGCGATCAGGAGCTCGAGGTCTTCTTTCGCAAAGCCGACCCCAAGATCTATCGCGAGGTCGTCGCAAACTCCAAAATTTAAAGCAAAGCACATGGCAAAAAAGTGACCGAATGGCCACTTTTTTGTTGCCTTTTTCTTTTCACAGCGAATCTCTGGAATTGTCAGGGAGGATCCGTTATAATGAACCTAGGTGGTTTGCCGCTTCGTCTGGGGCCATCGCCGCCAAGAACGAGAAGGAGTGATGCTCATGCTTCGCATACTGTATGGAGAAAAAGGGACGGGCAAAACCAAAAAACTGATCGATGAAGCCAACAATCGCCTCGAATCCGCCAAGGGTTCGATCGTCTTCATCGACGACGACAAAAGCAATTCGAGAGAGATCAGCTACCAGATTCGCTTCGTCGACGCGTCCGAATACAACATCGACAGTCCCAAGATGTTCTACGGTTTCATCTGCGGGCTCGCCGCGCAGGACTTCGATATGGAAGCCATTTACATCGACGCTTTCGCCAAGATCGTCCGCTACGATCTGGCCAGCCTGGAAGAACTCTTCACCAGTCTCGAACGCTTTTCGACCAAGTTTGACGTCGACCTGACCATTTCCATCAACGGCACCGAAGCCAACGCGCCCGCCTTCATCCAGCAGTACCGCGTGTAGACATTCACATTTCGATCACTCATGGGGCTGCGCTTGCCGCTGCCCCATTTTCGATTTCCTGCGCACAACGCTTCGGAACCCACACAAAAGACACAACGGAGGACCGCATGGATCACCTCGTCTTCGCGCCGGGATGCGCGCTGTATCTCTACAAACCCGAACATGCCGCGCGCTTTCACGCATGGCTCAACCGCGATGCCGCCGACGGCCAAGAGCGCGTGCCGCTACACTTGACCTGCTGCGACGACGACCCCTGCCGCCCCGAAGGGACGACGATCGTCGATTGTTGCGCCGGCTGCGACAAACGCTACCGCGAGCAATTCGAGGGAATATCGGCCATGACGCTCTGGGAATTGCTGGCGGATGACGAGGACTTCCCGCTGCCAGACTACGGCGGCGCGCGCATGGCGCTCCACGATCCCTGTCCGGTGCGGAAACGTTCCAGCGTCCACGACGCGGTGCGGAAGCTTCTCACGCGCATGCACATCGAGGTCGTCGAGCCAGCCTACAACCGCGAAAAGTCGATCTGCTGCGGCGACAGTTTCCACGGCAAGCTCCCCGACGATGAATGGCTGGCCCGCACGAGAGATCGCGCCGAGCAAATGCCTTGCGAGGACGTCGCCGTCTACTGTGTAGCCTGCGTCAAGTCGATGGCGCGCGGCGGCAAGACGCCCCGCTACCTGCCCGATCTCATTTTTGGCGAGACGACGACGGCCCAAGACATCGATCCCGATCAGTGGCAGACGGCCATGCGGATCTTTCGGGAGACGCATGCCGTTTGCGGCGACGCATAGCGCGATCCCCGCGCCAAACTAGAGATTACAAATGCGAATCTAGCGTTGAACTTTGTTCAGGCAAATATGTGATGATCCTTATGGTACGCGGGCGATTGATAACGCCAATCAAGGGTTGAACTTTGTTCAGGCAAAAATGGGATGATCCTAATGATACGCGGGCGATTGATAATCGCCCCTACATCCCGATAGCCTTGTTTGTGCGCCTGTAGGGGCGATTATCAATCGCCCGATGCAGCAAAACGGCATCGCGATACGTTAGGTTGGTAGCCCTTGATTCGCATTAGCAAAAGAAAGAACCGGCCTAGCGAATCGCTGTGCCGGTTCCTTTTGGATTGGAAGCTCGCTTGTGCTCATGATCGGTTGCGCGTCGTTTACCAGCAGTTGCGGTCGCGGCAGCGCCGACCACCGCCGAAGAGATCCCGCAAAAAGAGGATGCGGAGCAGGTCGCGCGCGGGGCGGCGGTCGTAATAGGGGTAGCGGCGGCCGCGCCCACGTCCGTGACGGCCGTATCCGTAGCCGTTGAAGACAGGCGTGGCGTCCTCGGAATAGACGGGCGCATTCGGTTCTTCGTCGGCAAAATCCAGGTCTTGCAGGATCTGTTCGATCACGGTGTCGATCGTGTCGGGCGTCAACGCGATGCCTGCCTGTTGCGCCTCCTCGATCGCCTCGGATACTTTGGGGTAAAGGATCTGGTAGATCTCGGGGTAGTAGCTGTCCCAAAAGCCCTGCATCGTGTTCTCGGGCTGGTGATTCTCGAAATTCATCTCGTTCGCTCCTATGTTTCATTTGCATCGCTGCTGCTACATCTTATGTCCCGACAGCACGCTTTGTTCGAATCGCATCCCGCTTGGTATAGAAGCGCATCAAAAGCGAAACGATAAGATATAAGCGATCCACTCAGGATACGACAAAGAAGGTGTGAAGCGCATGGATCAGAACAAACGCCCCGGGATCACCAACCTTTTTGGCGAACGGAAGCTCTCTGCCTTTTTCGACCCCGATGAAAGCCGCGAGCTTTTGACGAACATCGCCCGGAGCGCCCAACGCGGCACGAGAGAGGTGGCCGCGCTGATGCCTGCGTGCGCGGACGAGCTCTTTGCCAGCGAACTTCGAACGCAGCGCGACGCGCTCGACGCCTTCCTCGGCGAGGCGCTGATCCAATTGGGACGATACGACGAGGAGTACCAGAACATACTCGTCAAATCGCTGCGCCCTTCGGCCGATGCGCCGCGCCCCGTGTCGTCCCTCGCATCCGCCCGCATCCACCGCCTCATCCCTGCCGTGATCGATATGACCCGCGCGATCCATCGGTTCAGCCACGCCGAGCCGCCCGCCACCAAACTCGCCAACGATCTCCTCGCTTTCACCGAAACGACGCTGGATCGGATGCGCGGCTACCTGTGAGCATTGCGCCACCCCTTTGAAACATCGAAACCCCCACCTGCAAGAGTGGGGGTTTTTGGCGCATATCGAGGGTCCCCGCGAATCGGAGATTCGTGGGGCTGTATGCGGGGTCCCCGCAAATCGGAGATTTGTGGGGGCGTACAGATTTCTTTTGCTTCTTTTCTTTTTCGAAAGAAAAGAAGAGAAAAGCAAAATCTAGTATCCCATCAACTGCTCGTACCGACCGTACTTCGCAGCCGCCGCGACGAGGGCGGTCATGTTTTCGGGCTTCGTGTTGGCACCGAGGGCGCAACCGGAGCTCAAAAGCAGACCGCGCCCCTTCGTCGTCTCGATGATGCGCTTGGCGAGCGCATCCACCACTTCCGGCGCGCCGAAGACAAAGGCGGCGCTCGGGTCGATGTTGCCCATGATCGCGACGTTGTTTGGAAAAATCTGGCGCGCCTTTGCCATATCGACCTTCCAGTCGAGCTCGACGATCGCAGCACCGGTCGTCGCCATGTCTTCGAGTATCATCGTCGTGTCGCCGCAGATGTGGATGGCGTAGGGGGCGACGTCCGATTGCACGGCCGCCACGACGTCGATCTCCGGTTGGAGCGCGAAGTCCCGATAGACGCGCGGCGCGACGAGGTTGGGACTGGCATAGGAGTCGCCCATGCTCGTCGCGTGCGCGCCCGCCGCGATCTGTGCTTTGGCGAAGCGGATGTGCGCTTCCTTCGTCCATTCGAGCGCGTGACGGATCACGTCGGCCTCTTCGGTGATCAGGTCGATCATGAAGTTTTCGGTGCCGCGCAGCAGACAAAGCAGGTCGAAGGGCCCCTGATCGGCGCGTCCCATGACGAAAACGTGGTCGCCGATCGCGCTGACGAGGCGTTCTGTCGTCTCGAGCCAGAGCGGTAAACGCCCATCTTTTTGCGGATCGGGCATGGTGAGATCGTCGATCGCGCGCAAGTCGTCCAAAAGCGGCTCGTTTTCGTCCACCGCAGCGACGTCGTTTTCCCGATAGATCACGCGGGCCCCGCACGCCTCGGCGAGCGTCGCGTCGTCGACGTCGATCACGCAGCCGTCATAGCCGTAACGTTCCTGGCAAACGATGTGGCTTTGGGCGAGCAGCGCGGCGTTTCGGTTGATCTGCCCGATCTTATAGCCCGCCGTCTCTGCGCTGAACAGAAAGCTCTGCGGGATCACGGGCAAGCGATCGGGCGTCTCGCCCCGCAGCACGCATCGCACCCGCTCCAACGAAGTCATCTCTCGCATCGAAAGTCCTCCATTCACGTCGTGTTGGTTCGAACCCATGAGACCTGTCCGGAAGCCCCATTCCGGCATCTATCCGGCAAATAATCCGCTCTGCCGCGTTAGCGCCTCCTAGCAGAATTTCTTCGATATATGCGTCGTCGGCGCTTCCTTGCATAACGAAAGATTTCTCGGATACCTCCCGAAAGCGGGTTTCCGGACGGGTCTATTGTATCACAACACGCCGCGATCGGCTTTCGAATCTCACGATGCGCCCGGTTTTTGCGGGGCGTCGACGTCGCCTTCAAGCAGCGCGTCGAGGCGAACGAATTCATAGCCCTTTTCCCGCATGGCGTCGATCACGGCAGGAAGCGCTTCGACGCTCGTCGGATAGGTGTCGTGCATGAGGATGATACCGCCGTCGTGCGCGTCCTTGAGGGCGTTCGCGACGATGCTATCCGTCTTCTTCTTGTTCCAGTCGCGCGTGTCGATGTTCCAGCAGACGATCGTCATGCCGCTCTCTTTCATGGCTCGCGTCACGCGCTTGTCGATGTGTCCATAGGGGGGCCGCAAATAGCGCGCCTCCCCTCCGGCGGCCTCGATTTGCCGGTTCGCCTCCTCGATCTCCTCCTTGATCTGCGCACTCGTCAGCTTGATTAGATCCTTGTGGTTTTGCGTGTGGTTGCCCAGCAAATGCCCTTCGTCGATGATGCGTCGGGCGATGTCCGGATTGGATTCCGCCCTGGCGCCGATGCAAAAAAAGGTCGCTGAAACGCCTTTTTCCTGTAAAATATCCAGTATTTTGGGAGTCGTGTTCTTGCGCGGTCCGTCGTCGAAAGTCAAAGAAACGCGCTTGGTCGGAGAGGGCGCGGTGGGTTCCGTTTGGGTTGCGGTCGGATTCGGAGCGGGGGCGGGCGCCATGGTGGGGAGTCGGCAGGGCGTTGGCAGAAGCGGCGCCGGCGTCGCCGTCTGGATCGGGTCGGGGGACAGACCCTGTTGCACGCGCGTGGGTGCTTGGTAAGCCGTCCCGGTGAAAAAGAGCAGCATCGCCACCGTGCACAGGATGCACGCGGTACGGGAGGGATTGTCGAAGTTTCGCTTGTTTTTCATACGATTCACCCAGCTTCGCTATCGTTACCCGAACAGGATGCGCTTTTTGACGAAAATCGATGCGGCTTTTCTTGTCTTTTGCCGCAAAATCCGCGTTTTGTGCGCCAAAAAAAGCGTTGCGTCGGGGGCGAAAAAAAGGTAAAATGGCCCTATAGCCACTTCGACAATTGATTAAACAAACGATTTGTTCAACTACTTGCAGCCCTTCCACTTCGTCCCAAACGCATGACCCAAAACACCCTCGACGTGTTCCAACCCAGGCGGGGGTTGCTTTCCTCTTTGTGCCAAACGGGACCATCACTGCGCAGTCCGCGCTTTCGGGAGTGCGAGATTCCATGCCTTATCACAAACTCAACAGCGTCCGCATGAAGGAGATCAACGAAAAGGCCGTTTTGAACGCCGTTTGCCGTTATGCGCCTATTTCGCGGCGCGCACTGGCCGATCACACCGGCCTGACGACGGCGACGATCGCGAACATCGTCAACGAGTTGATCGCCAAGCAATACCTGGTCGAAACCGGCCAAGGCATGTCCGACGGCGGACGCAAACCCCAGATGATCGAGACGAACCCCGACGCCGGCTTCATGATCGGCGCCGAGCTCAATACATCCAATTTTGTCTGTATTTTGTCCGATTTTCGACCGCGCATCCTCGATGAGATCGTCGTCGGCATCGACCTTTCCCGCGGAAAAGACGACGTGATCCAGACAGCCGCCGGCGCGATCCGCGAGATCATGGCGCGAAACGGCGTCGATCGCGAACGGGTGCTGGGCCTGGGCTTCGTGTCGGCGGGGCCATACGACCGCGAGCGCGACGTGATGGTCAACCCGCCAAACTTTCCCAACTGGCGCGACGTCGACATCCGCGGCAGCATCGAGCGCATCACGGGCGTTCGAACCCTCTTCGAACGCGAAACGCCATCGATCGCGCTGGGGGAATATTGGTTCGGGCCCAACAGCGGCACCAAACGCATGCTATCGATCAACGTCTACGAAATCGGTTTGGGCGGCGGCCTGCTCATCGACGGCAACATCTACCACGGTTACCGCGACAGCAGCATGGAGATCGGCCACATGGTCGTGCAGCCCGACGGCGACCCCTGCGACTGCGGAGGGCGCGGCTGTCTCGAGGTACAAGCCGACGGAGCGGCCGCCGTGCGCTACGCCCGAGAAGCCATCGCGTCCGGCCAGATCAGCGCGCTCTGCGGCTACGAGCGCTTTCGCATGGCCGACGTCGCGCTTTGCGCGCGCCAGGGCGACACGGTCGCGCGCGACGCGATCGCCCGCTGCGGCGACTACCTCGGCATGGCGATGGGCAACTTATGCGCCGTCTTTAGCCCCGACATCGTCTTTCTCGGCGGTCCCTTCGTGGACGCCTGTCCCGAGCTCTTCGATCGCGCCGTCGCTATCTGCGACCAGCGCCCCTATCCCATGCACCTCCCCACGATCAAGAAGTCGCGCTTCGCTTTCGGCGCCTCCGCCGCCGCGATGGGAGGCATCGCGCTCGTTTACAGCGACCTTTCGGCGATCTAGGGGGGGGACGCGCTTTTTGAAAAAAGCTGCGCCATAACTTCTGACTTGCCCCGGATTGCCCGGCTCAACGCCGGTCAATCCGATGGAACGGAATCGCGAATTCGTCGGTGACGCGGGTGTGATGGTGGTGTGATCGTGATCGTAATTGTTCAATAGCGTTTTTTGGATTGATGTGAAACAAACGTTTCCTGCAAGAGCAGGGAAGTAGCAGTAATACGATTTGTAGGAGGAAGAACATGAAGAAAGTACTCAGTGTCATGCTGTGCTTCGGCATGCTGGCGACCCTGTTTGCCGGCTGCTCGAAGCCTGCCGAACCGGAAGCGCCCGCCGAGCCGTCGCCCGCTGCGGAAGCACCCGCCCCTGCTGCCGAAGAACCCGCTCCCGCCGCGGAAGAACCGACACCCGCGGAAGAGCCTGCCCCTGCTGCCGAAGAACCCGCCGCCGAAGCTCCAGCCGTATCGGCCGCCGACCTCAAAGTCGCGGGCGTCGTCTTCCAGGAAGACCAATTCATGAAGCTGCTCCAGATGGGCTATGAAGACGCGGCCAAAACCGCCGGCGCTACCTTCTTGCCGGGCAACACGAACAACGACGTCGGCAAGGAATCCGAGCTTCTGAACACCTACATCACCCAGGGCATCAACGGCATCGCCATCACGCCGATCAGCGAAGAATCCTCGATCGCCGCGCTGAACGCCTGCGACGCCGCCGGCATCAAAATCGGCCTTTCGAACACGTCCTACAAGGACGCCTCCTATGTCACGGGCGTCTTCACGTCGGACAACTTCCAGCTCGGCGCCACGACCGGCGCAGCCTGCAAGAAGTTCATCGAAGAGAAACTCGACGGCAAAGCCAAGATCGGCATCCTCCAGTTCAAGTCGCTGCTGCCCGAGCAGAGCGCCGCCCGCAGTGACGGCTTCCTCTCCGAGCTCAAAGACATGCCCGGCGTCGAAGTCGTCGCCGACCAGGATGCTTGGCTCCAGGACAAGGCCATCACCGTCGCCGGTGACATCCTGACCGCGCATCCCGACATCAACATCCTCTTTGCCGCGAACGAAGGCGGCACGATCGGCGCTTCGATGGCCGTCAAGAACGCTGGCCTCGCCGGCAAAGTCTACGTCTTCGGCTTCGACGCCTCGGAACAGATGATCCAGCTCCTCCAGGATCCGGACAACATCCTCCAGGCCGTCACCGGACAGGACCCCTACCAGATCGGCGTCAAGACCATGGAACAGGTCATCAAGGCCTGCACCGGCGCTGACATCGCCGACACGAAGGGCCAGGTCATCATCGTCCCCGGCACGCTGCTCACCCGCGAAGACCCCGCCGCGCTGCAAGCGTTCCTGGACGACCTCAAAGCCAAGATGGGCGGCTAAACCGCAATAGAACCTGCATGGGGGACGATGTTTCGTCCCCTTCCTCGCAAAGCCACACTTGAGGCGAGGCTTCCTACCAAGTTTTTGTTGACAAAGAAGTAAGGCTTTATGCCAAGCTTTTTTGGCAAACAGCGTCGCCGCACCCGAAGCCAGCCTTGTTTTCCGAACCAACCCAGCAAGAAGCTGCCGCCCGCATCGGAAGTGCCGCCATCGAGGTGGCGGTGCTTCCGGGGGCAGCAGTCGGCCCGCGCTGTTTTGGAATGGCCACCGTCAAGGTGGCGGCCATTCCAGGGCGTCGCAGACATATCAAAGTTTTTTGTCTTACTTTTTTCTAAAAAAGTAAGCCGCCGGAGGCAAGAACCCATGAGAGTACTAACAGCCGAGCACATCACGAAGCGCTTCCCTGGCACAGTGGCGCTCGACGACGTGAGCGTCTCGTTCGAGAGCGGCAAGGTCAACGCGCTGGTCGGCAAGAACGGCTCGGGGAAATCGACGCTCGTCAAGATCATCAACGGCGCACAGGAGGCCAGCGAGGGCACGATCGCGATGGATGGCGTGACGCTGCGTTTTTCCGATCCGAAGGAAGCCTTTCAGACGGGCATCGCGACGGTCTACCAGGAAATGAGCCTCGTGCCGGGCTTGACGGTGGCCGAAAACATCCTGCTGGGCCGCTACGAGCACAACGGCGCCCTGATCGACTGGCCGCGCACCTATGCCAAAGCGCAAACGCTTCTCGACGAACTGGGCGTGGACATCTCGCCGCGCGAGATGGTCTACAACCTCAGCGTTTGGCAGTGCCAAATGGTCGAAATCGCAAAGGCCATGAGCTTCGATCCCAAGGTGATCCTGCTGGACGAACCAACCTCGGCGCTCGCACACACCGAAACGCAGCTTTTGTTCAAGCAGATCCGCGAACTGAAGAAAAAAGACGTCATCATCATCTATATTTCGCATCGGCTGCAAGAACTGTGGGAGATCGCAGACACTTG
Source organism: Eubacteriales bacterium (assembly GCA_031553675.1). Taxonomy (GTDB): domain Bacteria; phylum Bacillota; class Clostridia; order Christensenellales; family CALWSW01; genus JAVBLF01. Next base: position 12,854 of record JAVBLF010000006.1, read on the forward strand.
CACCGTCCTGCGCGACGGCAAATTCATCGGCACGCTCGACATGGCCGAGGCTACGCACAAGGATCTGCTCGCGATGATGTTCGGCGAAACCAAGGTGCGATCCCGCCCGGAATGGCTCAGCCACGGCGAAGAAGTCGTCATGGAAGTCAGCAGCCTGACGCGCGAACCCGCCTTCCGCAACGTCAGCTTTTCACTCAAAAAAGGCGAAGTGCTGGGCATCGCGGGCATGTTGGGTTCAGGGCGCACCGAGCTTTTGAAATCGATCTTCGGCGGCGACGGCCGCGATGGCGGACGCGTCACCGTCGGCAAGCGCCATTTCGATAAAGCCACCCCCACGATCATGAAGCGCGCCGGCATGGCGCTCACGCCCGAGGACCGCAAACACGAGGGCCTCGTCCAGATCCACGACATCAAGGCCAACCTGACCGTCGCCGCGCTCGACCGGCTCAAACAGGGGCTTTTCATCGACACCGCCAAAGAGCAGCAGTTTGCCGACGATCAAGTCAAGGATCTCGACATCAAGATCGCGCACCTGGGCGTCGAGGTGTCGTCGCTCTCGGGCGGCAACCAGCAAAAGGTCGTCGTCGGCAAGTGGCTGAACACCTCGCCCAAGATCATGCTCTTTGACGAGCCCTCGCGCGGCATCGACGTCAACGCCAAGCAGCAGATCTTCGAGATCATCTGGTACCTGTCCAAGCAGGGCATTTCGAGCATCGTCGTCTCGTCCGAGCTCGAAGAGCTCCTCGAGATCTGCCACCGCATCCTGATCATGCGCGAAGGCGAGATCCGAGGCGAAGTATCGCCGGACGGCCTCAAGATCGAAGATCTCTACGCGCTATGCATGGGGATGGAAGGAGCGCAAGCATGAAACAAGCATTCAACCTGAAAGATTTCAGCCGAAAATACATGATGGAGATCCTCCTCGTCGTCATGATCGTCGTTTTGTCCCTGACGGTCCAAGGTTTCGTCACGCCGAAAAACCTGCTCGGCATCATGCGCGGCGCGTCGATCACAGGCGTGATCGCGTTCGGCATGACGATGACGATCATCGGCGGCGAGATCGACCTGTCCGTCGGATCGACGATCGCGCTGTCGGCCGTTCTCGTCCCGAAAGTGACGGGCATGCTCGAAGAAGCGGGCGCCATGCCACGCGAAACGGGCGTCATCGTCGGCATACTCGTCGCCCTTCTCGCTGGCGCGCTGATCGGCCTTTTCAACGGCTACATCCGCATCCGTTTCGAGGTGCCGAGCTTCATCATCACGCTCGCCATGCTCAACTCGATCTATGGCATCTCGGCCGTTATCTCGAACGGCTTTCCGGTCACGTCGTTGCCCCTTTGGTACAGCTTCTTTGGCGCGGGCCAGATCCTGGGCGTCATTCCCTGGCCGGCGATTTGGCTTCTGATCGTGTTCGCGATCACGCTCGTAATCATGGACTTTACCACCTTTGGCCGCGAGGTCTACGCCGTCGGCGGCAACCTGGAGTCGGCCCGTCTGAGCGGCATCAACGTCAAAAAAGTCAAGATCGTGATCTCGGTCGTCACACAGGTGCTCGCAGCGTTCGCCGGCATCATCCTGTCGAGCCAGGTCATGTCCGGTTCCTCGACCTTCGGCCGCGGCTACGAAATGACCGTCATCAGCTCGGTCATCATCGGCGGCGCCAGCCTCAACGGCGGCATCGGTCGCATCACAGGCACATTCCTGGGCATCATCTTCCTGGGCATCCTGCTCAACGGCATGACGCTGCTCGGCATCGACGAATACCGGCAGTACATCATTCGCGGCGCGATCATACTCGGCGCGGTGCTGCTCAACACCATTCAGCTCCAGAGCGCGAAAAAGGCATAGGCGCGGGGCCACAAGGAGGAAACACATGAAACGCAGTGAAGTCAACGCGGCTCTCGTTTGGGCGAGGGCGCTTCTCGAAAAACACGGATTCAGGCTGCCGGCAATCGCTTCCTTTTCGATGGACGACTGGAAGCAACGCTACGAAGACACGGCGCTCGTCCGCCAACTGAAGCTCGGCTGGGACATCACCGACTACGGTCTCGACGATTTTGCGAACGTCGGCGGCGTGCTCTACACGATCCGAAACGGCGACCTGAAGGATCCCAGCCTGGGCGTTCCCTACGCCGAAAAAGTCATCCTGCTCGCCCCCGGCCAGCGTTTGCCGGTCCATTTCCACTTCTCCAAGACCGAGGACATCATCAACCGCGGCGGCGGCGTGCTCTGGCTGGAGCTTTACAACTCGCTGCCCGACGAGTCGATCGACCGCGAGACAGACGTCAAGGTCCGCATCGACGGCATTCCGCACACCTTCAAGCCGGGCGAACGCGTGCTGATTCAGCCGGGCGAGAGCATCACGCTGACGCCCTATCTCTATCACACCTTCGGCGCACTCGAAACAGCGGGCGATTTGATCGTCGGCGAAGTTTCGTCGATCAACGACGACGACGTCGATAATCGCTTCAATCCCGTCTTGCCGCGCTTTGCGCCGATCGAGGAGGACGAAGCGCCCATTTTGCCGCTCTGCAACGAGTACGACCGCCTTTTGCCGTGAGGGATCGACCATGAAACGAGGCATCGCCTGCGCGGGGAACATCATCGTCGACCTGATCAAGACGATCGACCGCTATCCCCACGAAAAAGAGCTGACCTACATCCATGCGGTCGAACGCGCGCTGGGCGGTTCTTGCGCCAATGTCATCCGCGATCTGGCCCGCATGGATCCCGCGCTCAAGCTTCGCGCGCTCGGCATGGTCGGACGCGACGCCGAAGGGGATTTTGCGCTCGAAGACTTTGCGCGCTACCCCAACATCGACGTCTCGGGCGTGCTGCGGCAGGGCAGGACCTCCTTTACCGACGTCATGACCGACGCCACGAGCAAGGCACGCACCTTCTTCACCTTCGGCGGGGCGAGCGGCCTTTTGACCCCCGCGCATTTCGACATCGCTGCGCTCGACGTCGATCTTTTTCACATCGGCTACATTCTGCTGCTCGACGGCCTCGACGCGCCCGACCCGGACTATGGCACGGCCATGGCGCGGGTGCTGCACGACGTTCAGGCGGCCGGCTTCGCGACTTCGGTGGATGTCGTTTCGCAATCGGGCGCGCCCTTTGCCAAGGTGGTTCCGCCCGCGCTGAAGTACGCCGACTACTGCGTGATCAACGAGTTTGAAGCCGCGGAGACGACCGGTGTTCCCCTGCGCGGCGAAGGGGATGTTTTGTTGGCGGCAAACATGCCCGAAGCGCTGCGCGTCATGCGCGACATGGGTGTCGCGCGTTGGGCCGTCATCCACGCGCCCGAGGGCAGCTTCGGCCTCGACGAAAACGACGTCTTTGTCGCCTCCCCGTCGCTCGTACTGCCCGACGGTTTTATCAGGGGCAGCGTCGGCGCGGGCGACGCCTTTTGCGCGGGGGTGCTGTACAGCGCCTACGTCGGGCAAACGCTCGAAGAAGCACTCGCACTCGGCGCAGCGGCGGCAGCATGCTCTCTCAGCGAACCAGGCTCCTCCGAGGGGCTGCGCTCGGTGCGGGAGATCGTGAAGTTGCGGGAATCGCTTGTGGGACGGGGACGTTAGGGTCAGTCCCTAAAACCCTGGCTTAAGTGTCAAGGCCCTTAAGAACGCCATTCAAGGGTTGAACTTTCTTCAAGCAAAAGTGGGATGATCCTTTTGGTACGCGGGCGATTGATAATGCGAATCAATGGTTGGAACCCGCCACCCAAAAACAGGTTATCAAATCCGCTGTTGAAACGAGTTGGGGTTTCCCAAGCGGGCGATTGATAATCGCCACTACACCCCGTAAGCCTTGTTTGTGCGCCTGTAGGGGCGATTATCAATCGCCCGATGCAGCCAAACGGGCTCGCGATACGTTAGTTTGTAACCCGTGATTCGCATTAAGAATTCCGATATGCGTGGAGAGATTTTACATGCAGCACAGCTTTGAACCGGATTACCGTTACGTCGTGCAGGCGGCGCGCAACATCAGACCGGCGCGGATGCCGCTGTACGAACACATCATCGCGCCGGAGATCATGGAGCGCGTGATGAACGAGCGCTTCGCGGCGCTCTACGACGGCGACGAAGCCGACCAGCGGGAATTTTTCCGGCACTACTGCGCCTTCTGGAAGGCGATGGGCTACGACACCGTCTCGTTCGAGTGCATCATCAGCTCGGCCATGCCGGGCAGTGGCTCGCTCTACAGCCACAGCGCGCCCGCAATCCAAAATAGGGCAGACTTCGAAGCCTACCCCTGGGACGAGATCGAACGCATCTTTTTCGAGCGTTATGCACCGAAATACGCGCTGCTGCAAGAGGCGTTGCCCGAAGGCATGAAGGCGATCGGCGGCCCCGGAAACGGCGTCTTTGAATGTGTGCAGGACGTCGTCAGCTACGAGTCGCTCTGCCTGCTCTCTTACGACGACCCGGAACTGTACGCCGATCTCTTCAAACGCTGCGGCGAGGTCTTCGTGCGGATATGGCAGCGCTTCCTCGCCCAGCCCTACGCCGACGCCTACTGCGTCCATCGTTTTGGCGACGACCTCGGCTTCCGAACCAACACGCTCATCGCGCCGGACGAGATCCGCGCCCATCTGATCCCGACCTACAAGCAGGTGATCGACGCCGTCCACGCCGCCGGAAAGCCTTTTCTGCTGCATTGCTGCGGCGCGATCTTTCCAGTGATGGAAGACTTGATCGCCGCCGGCATCGACGCCAAGCACTCGAACGAAGACCAGATCGCGCCTTTTTCGACATGGGTGAATGATTACGGCGATCGGATCGGCAACTTCGGCGGCATCGACCTCAACCTGCTCTACTTCGCCGACCGCGCCGCCATTCGGGAGGCCGTCGCCAGCGTCATCCGCGGTAGCGTCGATCGCGGCGGTTTCGCGTTGGGCAGCGGCAACTCGATCCCCGATTACATCCCGGTCGAGGGCTACCTCGCCATGATCGAGGCGGCCAACGAATTTCGCGCGACACAGATCTAAATGCAAAGGCAAATGACCCCGACACCGCGTCAAAACAACACGCTCGGCCCCTCATGTTCCTCCAAGGGGTTGACGTGTACGATGACGTCGGCGACGTCGGGGTTTTCCATGAGCGGGTCTTTGATCCGGCGCGTGATGCGGTGGCTTTCGAGCACGGTCATTGCGCCGGGCACGGTGATCTTGACGCTGATCGCAAAGCGCGTCCCGACCGGACGCACAGTGATCGCGTCGAGGTGGTCGATGCCCTCGCATCCGGCCACGGTTGCGCGCGTCGCTTCGACGAGGGGAGAGCCCGCTTTTTCGTTGGTATCCATCAGCACGCGATACGCGCCACGCAGGAGCGTCACGCCGCTCTTCGCGATGACGGCCGAAATGAGGATGCCCAGCACGCCGTCGAGAAAGGCAAAGCCCAAAAAACTGCCGATCACGCCGACCGCTGTGCCGCTCGTCACGAAGACGTCCGATTTGTGATCGGCAGCCAGCGCGAGGATGAGCGGGTTTTTGCCGAGTTTGCCGACGCGGTTCGCGTAGACGTAGAGCGCCAGTTTCGTCGCGATCGTCAGCGCTGCGACCAGGAGGAGGGCGGGCAGTTTTTCGATCGGCTGCGGACGCATCAAGGATTGCACAGAGTTTCGAAGCGTGCTCCACGCCACGGCCAGGAGCGCCATCGCGATGAGGCCGGAAAAGATGTATTCCGCTTTGCCGTGCCCGTGGGGGTGGTCTTCGTCGCTGGGTTGCGACGAGATCCGTTGCCCGATGAGCATGACGAGCGAGGTCACGCAATCGCCCGCGCTGTTGAAACCGTCGGCGGTCATGGCGCTCGAAGCCGCCGCGTAGCCGATCGTCAGCTTCGCCACCGCGAGCAGGATGTTGGCGGCCAGCGAAGTCCAGCCCACCCGCGCTTCGTCGATGTGTTTGTTTTCCTTGGCTTCGATCGCCATGCGCATCACCTCTCTTCCATCAAGCATAGCACAAAGCGAGCTGTCCCCGCAAATGGGCCGGCGTCGCCTGCTTTCCTCGCGAATGGACAAAATTGCTTTTCTTTCGATGCAAGTTGGGCCGTTCTCACGCGCGATGGCCGTGATATAATAGGAGGGTGAAAATTCCGTACCGCGCACTTGACCGCCCGTACACGACGTTCCGCAGGAGGGATGACATATGCCGAACCCCAAAATCCGCATCGCCATCGTGAGCTGGGGCAACATTGGACGCGCTGCGCTCGAAGCCGCGCTCGAAGCCCCGGATATGGAAGTCTGTGGCGTTGTGCGCCGCAAGCCCGACCCGATTGGCTACGACCTGCCCGTCGTCGACGACGTGCAAAAGCTCGGCCAGGTCGACGTCGCCGCGATCGCCTCGCCGTCGCGCGAAGTGGCGCACACGGTCGAAAGCTACCTCAAGCAGGGCATCGCGACGTCCGACAGCTTCGACATCCACACCGACATCGTCGCATTGCGCGCCCAGCTTGACCCGATCGCCAAGGCCAACAAAGTGCAGTCCGTGATCTCGGCGGGCTGGGATCCCGGCAGCGATTCGATCGCCCGCGCGCTGCTCCAAGGCCTGGCGCCCAAGGGCATCACGCACACGAATTTCGGTCCCGGCATGAGCATGGGCCACTCGGTCGCCGCCAAGTCCGTGCCTGGCGTCATCGATGCGCTTTCGATGACCATCCCGAAAGGGGAGGGCGTACACCGCCGCATGGTCTATGTTCAGCTCGAGACCGGCGCGAATTTCACCGCCGTCGAAGCGGCGATCAAAGCTGACCCCTATTTTGCCCACGACGAGACGTATGTCTTCGACGTCCCTTCTGTCGACGAACTGCGCGACATGGGGCACGGCGTGGACCTCGTACGAAAAGGCACGAGTGGCCGCGCCTGCAACCAGCACATCGCCTTCCAGATGCGGATCAACAACCCCGCCTTGACGGGACAGTTTTTGATCTGCGCCGCGCGTGCCGCCGTCCGCCAAGTGCCCGGCTGCTATTCGACGATCGAAATCCCCGTCGTCGATTTCCTGCCCGGCGAGCGCGAAGCGTGGGTGAAGCGGCTCGTCTAGCATCGCTTCCCAAAAGTGCCGAGAGGCACTTTTTTTGTGGGGGCGCGAATTCTTGTGCGAATCAAGGGTGGAATCCGCTGTCGAAACGAGTGGGGGTTTTCCAGGCGGACGATTGATAATAGCCCCTACAGGGGCACAAACAAGGCTTACGGGATGTAGGGGCGATTATCAATGCGAATCAAGGGTCAAAAACCTAACGTATTGCGAGGCCGTTGCAGCCAAACGGCCGACAGGTTGCGTTTGTTGCTCTTGATCGGCGTTATCAATCGCCCGTTCTGAATATGTTTCGCCAACGGATGACAGCCTTTGATTCGCGTTAAAAATGCCCGCAAAGTGACTGCACGGAGCAAAAAAAGGTGACCGCACAAAGCGGCCACTTTTTCGTAGGTTGTCGTCGGGTCTTGCGTGGAATTAACGCTTGGAGAACTGCGGCGCGCGGCGTGCGGCTTTGAGGCCGTACTTTTTGCGTTCCTTCATGCGCGGGTCGCGCGTGAGGAAGCCGGCGGTTTTGAGCTGGGCGCGCAGTTCGGGGTCGGCCTTGATCAGGCAACGCGAAACGCCGTGGCGGATGGCGCCGGCCTGGCCGGTCGTGCCGCCGCCATGGACGGTGACTTTGACGTCGTACTGGCCGTTCAGCTTGGTCAGCACCAGGGGCGCGCGGACGATCATCTTGAGCGTTTCGAGGCCGAAATACTCTTCGATGTCGCGCTTATTGATGGTGATGGTGCCTTGGCCCGGCAACAAACGAACGCGGGCGATGGACTTTTTCCGGCGGCCCGTGCCGAGGTATTCAACAGATGCCATTGTAGTTGTCCTCCCGCTTTCTTAGGATTGCAATTCGATCGCCTTGGGCTGCTGGGCTTCGTGAGCATGCTCGCTGCCGGCGTACACGCGGAGCTTTTTGAGCATCTTGCGGCCAAGCGGGCCCTTCGGCAGCATGCGGCGGACGGCTTCATAAATGACGAATTCCGGCTTGCGCGCGATCAGGTCGCGGTAGCTGGTTTCCTTGATGCCGCCGACGTAGCCGCTGTGGCTGTAATACTTTTTCTGATCGAGCTTTTTGCCCGTCATGACGATATCCGACGCGTTGATGACGATCACATGATCGCCGCAATCGACGTGCGGTGTGAAGGTGGGTTTGTGTTTGCCGCGGAGCATGGCGGCCACCTGGCTGGCCAGACGGCCGAGCACTTGATCCTGGGCGTCGACGAGCAGCCAATCGCGCTGCACCGTTTCGCCTTTGGCCATAAAGGTCTTCACTGGTCATCCCTCCGTTGAAAGTGACGCTGCGCCGCAAAAACGCGCACAGGAGGCGCGGACGCGGCGGACGCTGTCTGCATGTTCCGGCGGCGGTGAGCAAATCCGCGACCGGGCAAACGGTTGGGCGCACTTTCGCTCCGGGGCAAATGGAATCGAAAGTCGCAGGGCGCGCCCGAAAACGGCGCACCTTCATTATTTTAGACAACTCTCGCAGGGCTGTCAAGCCTGAAACCGGGCATTCGGGCCGAAACATGCATTTTTCTTGACACGGCATCCGCGCTGGAATAGGATCGAAATGATGGACAGAGATGAACAGTTACGATGGGAGGCGGTATTGTGATCGATTCACGCCATTTCGGATGCATGCCCGATGGCCGCGATGTGACGGCTTATGAACTGGAACACGACAGCGGGATGCGCTGTGAGATCCTCGACCTGGGCGGCATCGTTACCAAGCTCTTTGCGCCCGATCGAAGGGGATCATACGCGGATGTCGTGCTCGGCTGCGACGATGTCGAAAGCTGCCTGCAAGCGCCCTACTTCGGTGCGCTGATCGGGCGCTTTGGCAATCGGATCGGCGGAGGTCGCTTTTCGCTCGACGGCGTGTCCTACCAGCTCGAAACGAACGACGGCGACAACCATTTGCACGGCGGTGTAACCGGTTTTGACAAAGTGCTGTGGAAAGCCGAGGCTTCGGAGGGCGAGGAAGGCCCGACGCTCAAGCTGCGTTACCGCAGCCCGGATGGCGATGCCCATTACCCAGGCAATCTGGACGTCGAAGTCGTGTACACGCTGATCGCAAATGGCCTGCGCATTGCTTACGAAGCCGTGACGGATGCACCGACCATCGTCAACTTGACGAACCACAGCTACTTCAACCTCGATGGGCACGACGCGGGCAGCGTACTCGATCACGAACTGCGGATCGACGCCGACCGTTTCACGCCGGTCAGCGCGGCGCTCATCCCGACGGGAGAGCTGGCGCTGGTCGAGGGGACGCCCTTTGACTTCCGAGTGCAGGCGCCGATCGGGGAACGCGTCGATCGGACAGACGACGAACAGATTGTGCGGGGCGGCGGAATCGATCACAACTTTGTCCTGAATGCTGCCGGAACGTTTGCCCGGAGCGCAAAGGTTTACGCGCCGGTATCGGGCCGCACGCTCGAAGTTTGGACCGATCAACTGGGCGTACAGATCTATACAGGCAATTTCCTCGACGGAAGCGTCGTGGGAAAGGGCGGCACCGCCTACCCGAAACGCGCGGCGATCTGCCTCGAGACGCAGCATTTCCCCGACGCGCCCAACCAACCGGCATTTCCCAGCGTCGTGTTGCGGCCCGGGGAGACCTACTGCACGACGACAGAATACCGTTTTGGTTAAACAGGCTCTCAAGGAATAGGCAGAACGCCAGCCACAAAAAAAGCCCCCTCAAGGGCTTTTTTGATGCTATTGCACGGCGTCTCGAAGGAGGGCGGTGTTTTCGGCGATGCTGCCCTTCGCGGCAAAGACGCTGGAACTGCCTGCTACAAAGATGTCGGCGCCTCGTTCGCGCATGAGGGCAGCGTTGTAGAAGCTGACGTTGCCATCGACCTCGATCGCGATGTCGGGGCGGCCGTGCGCGTCGAGGTAGCTGCGGGTGTCGGCGATCTTTTGCAGTGTGGCGGGGACGAGGGCCTGCCCGGCAAAGCCGGGGTTGACCGTCATGATCAG
>JAVBLF010000031.1:0-6421 GCA_031553675.1 Eubacteriales bacterium
GATCAGGACCCAGTGCCAATTGTCGAGGTTCTGCAAAGAGCCGTTCGACAGGTTCAAAAAGGCGACGGGCTGGTCGGCCGCGATCGAAGCAAGTAAAAATGCGCGCACCTCGTCTTCGGACGGGCGCTTCAAGGGGCGCGGCGGGATGTCGAGCGATCTCGCCTCGAAGGGAAAGCCGCGGTCGGTGCCAAACCGGATCGCACCGCTCCGGAGGATCTCGGTCGAATCGACGCCGCGCGCGGTCGGCGTCACGTAGGCGAAGAGGGTCGTCATGAGACCCAGGAATTCGCTGCGGTCGGCCTTCACGATGTCCAAACGCGCGGCAAACCCACGCGCGCGAGCCAGGTACCACACGATGCCGGCCGTCGTCGTCGGGCCGCAGCCCGCGGTTCGCTGCCAGGCGTCGGCGTACCAGATCTGGGATCCGGCGCGCGTGTGGCTGCCGTCGGGGGCTGCGACGTCGAGCAGCGCGGGGGTTTGAAGGGTCTGCCAGCGGTCGGTCACAGGCATCCGGTCCTTTCCGTTCGGCTTTGGTGATGAGGGGCTTGTTTGCATTTTGCTTTTGAAGCCAGCGAGTGCGGCGCAAATGAGCCGCGAAAAGGGCTCTTACGAGTGTATGTTCAAGTCTAGCGTTTGAGCCGTATCGCGTCAACCGAACAGACGCGCGAAAGCCCTCCTGCTGCATGCGGGAGGGCTTTCTTCGCGCGTCACACGCGAATGAGTGTCCGCGGACCCGTGGACGATCCGGCGGTTCTGCGGACGCTCATGGGGGCGGGATTACTTCGAGAAGTAGCGATCGAGCAGGCCCTTGAAGCCTGCGCCGTGGCGGGCTTCGTCCTTGCACATTTCGTGAACGGTGTCATGGATGGCGTCGTAGCCGAGTTCTTTGGCGCGGGTGGCGAGCTTCTTTTTACCTTCGCAGGCGCCGTATTCGGCTTCAAAGCGCATTTGCAGGTTCTTATGGGTCGAGTCGGTCAGCACCTCGCCGAGCAGTTCGGCAAAACGGGCGGCGTGTTCGGCTTCTTCGATCGCGTAGCGTTTGTAGGCTTCGGCGACTTCGGGGTAGCCTTCGCGATCGGCTTGGCGGCTCATGGCCAGGTACATGCCGGCTTCCATGCATTCGCCGTTGTAGTTGGCTTGCAGATCGGCCCACACTTCGGCATCGCAGCCTTTGGCGACGCCGATGCGGTGTTCGTCGGCCCAAGTCACGCCTTGCATGTCGAGTTCTTTGAACTTCTCTTTCGGGGCTTTGCACTGGGGGCAGAATTCCGGCGGTGCCTCGCCTTCGTGAATGTAACCACAGACGGTGCAGACGAATTTCTTCTTCATGGGTGTGTCCTCCTCAAAAATTTGCTATATCGGTTGAATTTGGGCCAAGAAAATGGCATTGCTAACTGTCAGTGTGATGGGCGGCAGGCTGCGCACACGCCGTAGAACATCACGCGGTGGCCGTCAACTTGGGCGCGGAGCGATGAGGCGGCCCGCTCGTCGAGCGCGTTGTCGATGTCGATGTCGACGTCGAGCACGCGGCCGCAGTGCCGGCAAGCAAAGTGGTAATGCGGGTGGACGTCGCCGTCAAAGCGATCGGGGCCTTCGCCCTCGATCCTTGTGATCTGGCCGGAGGCACTGAGCGACGAGAGGTTGCGGTAGACCGTTCCGAGGCTGATGTTGGGGATCCTGGAACGCAGCGCAGCGTAGATGTCGTCAGCGGTCGGATGGTCTTTGCGGGCCCGCAGCTCCTCGAGGAGCATTTCCCGCTGGCGGCTGTATTTCTGAATCACGTCTTTCCCTCTAATCAATAACGATTATTGTTATGGCTAGAATAGCATGCGCCGGTTCGTTTGTCAAGCGATGATTGCGTACATTTTCGATGGAAATGGGTGGGCAGTGCAAAAGCGATTCGGCGGCGCAAAATCTAGCGTGTCGCTTATGATGGATCTTCGCGTGGGATTTTATCACGTGGACGCCGATAAAGCACGCGCACTGGAAAGCAAAGTGGAGCAGGGCTCGCGGGCGGGGTATTTACCTCTTTCCGGAGTGGTTCGTTTTCGAAGCGCTTTGCGATTTGGAGGGGGGGCTCTGTTTGCGGGCAAAGCGCTCGCGGTAGATGCGCTGCTGCTCGCGAACCGAATGCAAAACGTTTTCGTAGCGGAGCGAACGCATGCGTGGGAAGGCGTCGAGCGTGCGCGCGTGGATGCTGTGCAGTTCCTCGACCAGGCGATCGTAGCGGCGGCGGAGGTCAACCGTCGCCTCGCCGCTGAAGGTGCGGTAGCGCATCTGCTCGGCGAGGATGTGGAGGTTGTGCAGGCGCTGGCTGATGTTAATGTTTTGCAGCACGGCCACGACGGTATCGAACAGGAAGAGCGCGGTGAGCGCGATCGCCGTGATGGGGCGCCAAAACGGCGGAATCAGGGCGATCAGCGGTTCGACGATGTGCGGTTGGGCGAAACGCACGCCGCAGACGCCGGCGATGCCCCAAGCGATCGTCGAAAAGAGGCAGACGTAACCGCCAAGGTTGAGTGGCGCGTTGCTGTAGTCCCAGTAGCGCCGGTGAAAGAGGCGCTCGAGCAGCCAGCCCGTCACATATTCGAGGGCGGTCGCAAAGAGGGCTGATCCGAAAAAAACCGCGAAGACATTGTCGGTTTGCAGCACCTGGAAGAGGACGACGAAGCCCAGCCCCCCAAAGCCGTAGAGCGGACAGTAAGGGCCGGTGAGAAAGCCGCGGTTGACAAAGCGCCTGTGAACGACAAAAGCGTAGAGCACTTCGCCGATCCACCCGATGACGCTATACACGAAGAAAGAAAGAAAAAGTCGATCCCAAGAAAAATTCATAGTCACCCTTTCTCCCCTGCGGAGACATTGCGGAATGGTAATGGTCGTATATTTCATAACTGTTAACCATATTATATCGAACTGTACATCGAGTTGCAATCCGATAGCACATAAAAATTCTGGTAAAGGACGAGGCGAAATGCCTTCGCGCCGCGCAATGCCCTCTCGTGGGGATAAGTGTCAGGCGAAAATACATGCGTGCAACTTGAATGGACACGCCGAGGCGCGTATAATGGGGATTGATTTGGAGCGGCTGCGCGAAACACCGCGCCGTTATCGCAACGTGAAGGGCAGAAAGGTCGACGAAGATTTGATCAACGGATATAAACTGGGGCTGGACATCGGCTCCACGACGATAAAAGCCGTACTGATGGAAGGGGACCGCCTGGTCGCCAGCCATTACCGCCGGCATTTGAGCGACATCCGCGGCGAGCTGATGCGCTTGTTTGAGGATCTCGAAAACGATCATCCCGGCGTCGTGGCGCAGGTGGCCGTGACGGGCTCGGGCGGCCTGAGCGTGGCAAAGGTGATGGGGCTCGATTTTGTGCAGGAAGTGCTGTCCGGCACTGAGGCGACGCGGCATTTCATACCCGGCGCCGACGTTGTGATCGAGCTGGGCGGCGAGGACGCGAAGATCACGTTTTTGCACCCCAACCTCGAGCAGCGCATGAATGGGACATGCGCGGGCGGCACGGGGGCCTTCATCGATCAGATGGCGTCGCTGCTCAAAACCGACGCGTCCGGGCTGAACGAGCTGGCGTCCCGACATACGACGCTCTACTCGATCGCGTCGCGCTGTGGTGTGTTTGCCAAGAGCGACCTGCAACCCCTCTTCAACGACGGCGCGGCGCGCGAAGATCTGGCGGCGTCGGTGTTGCAGGCCGTCGTCAACCAGACGATCGCCGGTCTGGCGCAGGGCCGTCCGATCGAGGGAAAGATCGTCTTTTTGGGCGGGCCGCTGCACTTCCTGTCGGAGCTGCGGGCGCGCTTTGTCGAGACGCTCCAGGGAGAAGGGCAATCTTTCGTCTGCCCGGACCATGCGCAGGTGTTTGTCGCGATGGGCGCGGGGCTTATGGCGTCGGGAGGTCCGATCCGCGTCGATGCGCTTGCCAGGATTTTGGCCACAGCGCCGCCGATCGACGAGGAGATCACGCGCATTCGAAAGCTATTTCTCGACGAGGCGGAGCGCGAAGCGTTTTACGCGCGCCACGCCGGACACTCGGTCGCGCTGGGCGATCTCGCCGCGCATGAGGGGCCGGTGTTTCTCGGCCTCGACGTCGGTTCGACGACGATCAAAGCCGCGCTGATCGATCAGAGCGATCGGCTGCTCTACCACCATTACGCCCGCAACGAGGGCGATCCTTTGGGCTGTGCCGTCAAGATTGCGAAGGAAGTTTACGAAAAACTGCCGAAAAAAGCGCACATCGCAGACGCTTGTGTGACCGGCTACGGCGAGGCGCTGATCAAAGCCGCTTTTGCGCTGCCCCACGGCGAGATCGAGACGCTCGCCCACTACAAGGCCGCGGAGCATTTTTGCCCGGGCGTCGAGTTCATCATCGACATCGGCGGGCAGGACATGAAGTGCATGCAGACCCGCCACGGCGTGATCGAGAGCATCATGCTCAACGAAGCCTGTTCGTCGGGCTGTGGGAGTTTCATCCAAACTTTCGCCGAGTCGCTGGGCATGGACGCGCCGTGTTTCGCAAAAGAGGCGCTCGAAGCCGAGAACCCGCTCGACCTCGGCACGCGCTGCACGGTTTTCATGAATTCGCGCGTCAAGCAGGCACAAAAAGAAGGCGCGACCGTCGGCGACATCAGCGCCGGACTCTCGTATTCCGTCGTGCGCAATGCGCTTTACAAAGTCATCAAGCTGCGCGATACCTCCCAGATGGGGGAGAAGATCGTCGTGCAGGGCGGCACCTTCCACAACGACGCCATCCTCCGCTGCTTCGAACTTGTGACGGGACGCGAGGTCATCCGCCCCGACATCGCGGGCATCATGGGAGCCTACGGCGCGGCGCTGATCGCGCGGGAACGCTGCGAGAATCCGGAACAGGTCTGCGGCATGATTTCGGCGGAAGAGCTGGCGAGCTTTTCGTCCGAGAGCAGCCTGTCGCGCTGCCAGTTCTGCGGCAACCACTGCCAGCTCACGACGACGGCCTTTTCGAGCGGGCGGAGCTTCATCTCGGGCAACCGCTGCGAACGCGGCGCCGGACTCCAGCAGGCCGCCGAAAAGATGCCGAACCTCTTCGACTACAAGTATAAAAGGCTCTTTGCGTATGCGCCGCGCAAAGCCGACGAAGCCCCGCGTGGGCGCATCGGCCTGCCGCGCGCGCTCAATTTCTACGAAGATTATCCGCTGTGGTTTACGCTCTTTACCGAACTGGGTTTTTCCGTGCAGGTGTCGGGACGCAGCAGCCACAAGATGTTTGAAAAGGGCATGGCGACCATCCCGTCCGAGAGCGTCTGCTACCCGGCGAAGCTCGCGCACGGACACGTGCAGGATTTGCTCGACAAGGGCGTCACGACGATCTTCTACCCCTGTGTGCCCTACGCGCAAAAGGAGTACGAGAGCGCGGGCAACCACTACAACTGCCCGATCGTGACGAGCTACCCCGAAGTGCTCTACAACAACATGGATGCCCTGCGCGCGCCGGGTGTGACCTTCTTGCATCCTTTTGTGGCGCTCGACAAGCCAGAAGCTTTCGTCAAGGCCGTCGCTGCTTCGCTCGAAGCGCTTGGCGTTGCGAAAGCCGAAGTCAAGGCTGCGGCAGACAAGGCGTTTGCCGAACAAGCCCGTTGTCGGGACGAGATCCGCGCCAAAGGCGAGGAGACGATCGCTTGGCTGAAGCAAAACGGCAAGCACGGCATCGTGTTGGCGGGGCGGCCCTACCACCTTGACCCGGAGATCCACCACGGCGTGCCCGACATGATCAACTCGCTGGGACTGGCCGTGCTGACCGAGGACAGCGTCGCCCACCTCGGCAAGCTGCCCCGACCGATCCGCGTCGTCGATCAATGGATGTATCACACCCGTCTTTACGAAGCGGCGGGGCTGGTCAACAAGACCGACGAACTCGACCTCGTACAGCTCAACAGCTTCGGTTGCGGGTTGGATGCCGTCACGACCGACCAGGTGCAGGAGATCCTCAAGGGTCACGAGAAGATCTACACCTGCCTTAAGATCGACGAGGTATCCAACCTCGGCACGGCGCGCATTCGCATCCGCTCGCTGAAAGCGGCGCTCGAAGGCAGATCGCGCGCGGGCTTTGCGCCGGAGACGGTGCAGGAGGCTGTGCTTCAGCGCGTGCCCTTCACAAAAGAGATGCGCAAGACGCACACCGTCATTTTTCCGCAGATGTCGCCCATCCACTTTGAGTTCGTCGAGGCGTCGCTGCGCGCCAACGGCTACAACGCCAAAGTGCTCGAAACGGCGACGGCGGATGATATCGAGACGGGCTTAAAGTACGTCAACAACGACGCCTGCTACCCGACGCTCGTCGTGACGGGGCAGCTCGTCAACGCCTTTTTGACCGGCGGATACGATCCGGACAATTGCTCGGTCATGATCTCGCAGACCGGCGGCGGC
>JAVBLF010000073.1:0-10916 GCA_031553675.1 Eubacteriales bacterium
GTTCAACTTTGTTCAGGCAAAATTGGGATGATCCTTATGATCCGCGGGCGATTGATAAGCGCCCCTACATCCCTATACCCTTGTTTGTGCGCCTGTAGGGGCGATTATCAATCGCCCGTTGCAGCAAAACAGCCTCGCGATACGTTAGGTTGGTAACCCTTGATTCGCACTCGCATTCGATTGTAAAGGAATGGTGCTATGCCCAAACGTCCCAAAGTCCCCGACGACGACGAGTTGCTGCGCTTCCTCGGCGAAACGATCCGCAATGGCGACGTCGATACCAAAACGCGCCTCCACGTCGCCGAATTTCTCCTCAAACGCCACGACTCCGTCCAATCCGCCGACGCGGCCCCGCCGCCCCTCGTCGTCAAGGTCGAATACGTCTCCGAGGAAGGTGATCCTCCTGGCGAAAATCCGCAAGCCCCATGACAAGCCCGCGTCTCTGATCGCCCACGCTCGCTTTAACCCTTGCTTCGCCGAAGTCAACGCCTTTCAAGGCCGCTACCGAATCCTCATGGGCGGCGCAGGTAGCGGCAAAAGCTGCAACCTCGCACAGGATTTCGTCTGCAAGATGCTCGACGAACGCTTCCAAGACGCCCACTTGCTCGTCGTGCGAAAGTACGCCAGCAGCCACCTTGACAGCACATTCGCCGAACTTTGCGCCGCGGCTCGCCGCGTCTGCGGCCCGTCTTGGAAAACCTACTTCGAATGCAGCCGAAGCGCCTTGCTCTTTCGCTCCCGCGCCACCAGCGCGACCGCCCTCTTTCGCGGCATGAAAGACATCGATCAGCGCGAAAAAATCAAGTCGATCAGCGCTCCCCACGGCAAGATCTGCTGGATTTGGTGCGAAGAAGCCACCGAACTCGACGCCGATGACCTCGAATTGCTCGACGACCGCCTCCGTGGCGCCCTCCCTCCGCCCCTCTACTACCAGATCAGCCTCAGCTTTAACCCCGTTAGCGCGTCGCATTGGCTCAAGGCGCGCTTTTTTGATGCCCCGACCGAAGACGCGATCGTTCACACCAGTACCTTTCGCGACAACTGCTTCCTCGACGCCCACTACGAAACCCACATGCGGCAACGCGCGGAACGCGATCCCGAGGGCTATCGCGTCTACGGCCTCGGACAGTGGGGGAGGGCGAGCGGCCAAATCCTGACCCACTTCTCCGTTGCCGACTTCCCCCGCGATCCCTCCGCCTTCGACGCCCTCGCTCTCGGAACGGATTTCGGCTTCAACCACCCGCACGCCACGCTCCTGATCGGTCTGCGCGATGGTACACTCTCCCTTCTCGACGAGTGGATCGGCCGCGAAATGGATACCGCCGAGATCGCCGCCGCGCTCGAAGCGCACTTTGCCAGCCGCTGGCCCCAACTTGACGCCAAAGCCGCGATCATGTGGTGCGACTCCGCCGAGCCCGACCGCATCAAAACACTCCGTCGCTTCGGATGGAACGCCCGCCCCGTCAAAAAAGGCCCCGGGAGCGTCATCGCACAGATCGACTGGCTGCGCTCTCACCCCCTTCGCGTCAATGCCGACTGCGCCCATGCGATCGAAGAACTCCAAAACTGGCGCTGGTCCCAAGAACCCAAGAGCGGCCGCTTCCTCGACGAACCCGCCCCCGGCCACGACGACGCGATCGCTGCCCTCCGCTATGGTATCGAGGGCTGGCGGAGAGATGCGAAGATCGCGTTCTGACTCGATCTGGGGGACCTTGCCCCCCAAGCCCCCTACTTAAGGGTCAAGTTGCCCGCTTGGCATCCAAGCCCTGAGCGCTGAAGCTGTCCGCCTCAACCCTTTGAGAATCCCTTTCGACGCTTTGCAGTTTTTTCTCTCCCGAAGGAGGTGTTTCGATGGATCTGAATTCCCTGCGTTTTTCCCGTGAAATTGCCTCTCATGCGCCGCTGCGTTGGCCCGACATCCTTGCCGAAGAATATGACGCCTTCCTGCGCGGCGACTCCCTCCAATGGATGCGCGTCGGCCGCTGCTACTACGACGGCGACCACGACGTCCTTCACCGCGCCCGCTCCGCCGTCGGCGAATTTGGGCGCCTCATCGATGTCCAGAACGTCGCCGACAATCGCCTCACGCATAACTTTACCCGCGAACTCTGCGATCAGAAGACGCAATACCTGCTCGGTAAGCCCTATGCCATCCAGTGCGACGACGACGCCTATCGACAGGCTGTCGAAGCCGCGCTCGGACCCACCTTTCCTGCCTTGCTCATGCGCCTCGCAAAAGACGCCATCAGGCTCGGCATCGCCTGGCTCCACGTCTACTGCGACGAGTCCGGCCACTTCTCACTGCGACGTTTCCCCGGCGATGAAATGATCCCCCTTTGGCGCGACGCTGAACACACCCGCCTCGATGCCATGATCCGCCTCTACGACAGCATCGAATATGATGGAAGACAGAGCCGAACCGTCCATCACGCGCAACTCTTTTCCAATGCAATCTGCCAAGATTTCGTGCAAAGGCAGGGAAGGTGGGTCGAGGACGGTGCGGCGATGCCACTTTTGACCCGCTATGCCCCCCATGCCGCGCCGCAACCTGTCGCCTGGCATGCGCCGCCCTTCATCCCCTTCAAGTACAACGACGAGGAACACCCTCTGATCCGATCCCTCAAGCCGCTGATCGACAACTACGACCGCGTCGCCAGCGACAACGCCAACGCGCTCGAAGATCAGCCCAACAGCATACTCGTCCTGCGCAACTATGACGGCCAAAGACTCGACGAGTTTCGCCGCAACCTCGCCGCCTACCGCGCTGTGAAAGTCAGCGACGACGGCGGCGTCGAAGCGCTCCAAACCCCCATCGCGCATGAAGCCGTCGCCAGCCACCTCGAACGCCTTCGCCGCGATATCTACGCCTTTGGCCGCGGCGTCGATACGCGCGGCGAACCCTTTGGCAACCCGGCCAGCGGCGTCGCCCTCCGCCACCAGTACGCCCAACTCGACATGGATTGCAATGGACTCGAAGCCCAGATGCATGACGCCATTGCCAATCTCATGACGTTTGTCCATCGCCACGTCGCTGCCCAGAACCCCGCTTACGCCGACCACGCGCCCGCTCTCCACTTCGTCTTTAATCGCGACATCCTCGTCAACGAGGAGGCCGCCGTTCAGATGTGCCGCGATTCCACCGGCCTCATCAGCGCGCGCACCATCGCCGAGAATCACCCTTGGGTCCGCGACGCGAGCTTTGAACTCGCTTCCCTCGCGCCCGTAACGCATGACACTGTTCCCAAGAAAAATACTTTCGAGGAGGTCAACCCATGAAGCTATCTCCCAACCCCACCAACCCAGTCGCCCCCGCCTTCGACCCCGTTTCCGACAGGCAAAACCCGCTCGACATCGAAAACCGCTCGGTCATCGCTTCGCTGCAAGCCGAAAACGAGTCGCTGAAAGCCCAGCTCGACGCCGCCCAACGCATCGCCCGCGTCGACGCCATGTTGATCAAAGCCGGCGCAAAAAACCCCGCCTGTGTCCGCGCACTGATCGACATCGTCGCACTCCAGGCCGACGCCAACGGGAGCTTCCCCGCCCTTGAATCGGCCATCGCCACCATCAAAGAAGAAGAACCCTATCTCTTCCACGAAAATCACCCCGCAGGTCTCTTCGGCTTTCGCCCTACGGAAGGATGGAAGCCGAGCGATTCCGATCCCTTTGTGCGCGGCTTTCTCGGCCTATAAAAGCCTGACTTAGCGAGGCGACACGTATTTCGACGCTCCTGTTTCCGCCCGCCCGCACAACACCCCATCCACTTCACGTTCCCGATCGGCGCTTTAAAGCGCCTTTTTTTATCACCAAAGGAGGATTTCTATGGCTTTGAACTACGCGAGCAAATACGCACCCATGGTCGATGAGCGCTTCCGCGTCGGCGCGCTCACCTCCCTCGCCGTCAACCAGAACTACGATTGGGCCGGCGTGCAGACCGTTCGCGTCTATTCCATCCCCACCGCGCCCATGCAAAACTACCAGCGCGACGGCGACAAACGCTACGGCAACCCCGACGAACTGGGCAACCACGTCCAGGAGCTTCCGGTCAAACGCGACCGCTCCTTTACCTTCTCGATCGACCGCGGCAACTACGAGGATAGCATGATGGTCAGCAATGCCTCGAACGCGCTCCGCCGCCAGCTCGACGAAGTTGTCATCCCCGAGATCGACAAGTACCGCCTCAGCGCTATGGCTTGCGGCGCGTCCCACTTTGCCAGCACGCCGATCACCGCCAGCAACGCGTATGAATCCCTGCTCGACGCCGACGTCGCCCTCACCGAAGCCAATGTCCCCAGCTTCGGCCGCATCGCCTTCGTCTCGCCCACCTTCTACAAGTTGATCATGCTCGACAATGCCTTCGTCAAGCAAGGGGACCTCAGCCAGGACATGATGATCAACGGCGCTGTCGGCCTCGTCGACAACATCCGCGTCATCCGCGTTCCGTCCGGCTACCTGCCCGCAGGCTGCGATTACATTCTCTGCCACCCCGACGCCGTCGTCGCGCCCCAAAAACTCGCCGAGTACAAGATCCACGACAATCCCCCCGGCATCAACGGTTGGCTCGTCGAAGGCCGCGTTTGCTACGATGCCTTTGTCTTGCGCCAGAAATCCGATGCGCTCTACCTTCATCAAAACGCTCTCGGTTCCTTTGATCTTAGCTGCGCTGCCGCCGGAACCGGCCTCTGCCGCGTCTTCGCGCCTGGCTCGGGCTCGCTCGTCTACAAAACCGGCGCGGCTGTCACGCTGCCCAGCTTCCAAGCCGACGTCAGCACATGGACAGCCCTGCCCGCCGACGGCGTTATCGCCACCACAGCAGGTCACAAGATCGCCGTCGCTTCCGCCATCGGAGGCAAGGCCATTCTCGCCGCTTCTTGCACCGCCATCACCGGCTAACGAGGTAGTCCCATGCCCAACACCCAACCGATTTGCTGGGACGACGTCCGCGACAGCATCACCATGCGCCTTTTCGGCCGTTGCGACAATGCCAGCCCCGAACGCCAAGAGTTGATCGATACCTATATGTTCGAGATCGCCCAGCGCTGCGCCCATTACTGCCATGTCGAACCCGTCGATACCCTCCCCGCCGGCCTCGAAGAAGCCATCGCCGCCATGACCGTCGATCTCATCCGAAGCGAGGGTGTCGAACTCGAAGGCGGCACAGCCTCCGCCACGCTCGAAAACATTCGCCTCGGCGACGCGCAATTTGGCTTCGGCTGCGCTTCGAGCGTTTCCCAGTCGATCATCGACAGCATTTTGCGTTCCTACAAAACCGACCTTCTCCACTATCGCCAAATGGCTACATAAAGGCCCTCCAAGCTTCCCCTAGCATTCGCAGCCCCGACACACCCCCGGGACTCTCTCCCCGGAAAGGAGTGCCATTTGCATTTGTATAGCTCCCTCCGCGCGTACACCGCCCTGGTACTCGAAGACCGCGCCGACATCGAACGCTCGATCCCCGTCAAGCTCCCCAATGGCAGCACCGTCATGCGCTATACCACCGTCGCGTCTCAGATCCGGTGCCGCCTTTCGCGCGTCGCCAGCCGACGCGACGACATTGACAACATGCCCCCACGGATCGAGATCAACTGCGAGGCTTGCCTCTTCTGCGACCCCGAACACGAGATCCTCTCAGGGGATCGGATCGTCGTTTTCCGCAACGGCAAGCCCGATGCCTCACGTATCTATATCGCGGGCGAACCGTTTTCGTATCAGTCTCACCTCGAAATTCCGCTCGAACGCTCCACCGACGCGTAAAGGAGGCCAGCCATGACGCCCCAAGCTGTGATCGATGCCGCCATTGCCGTCCTCCTCGCCCTCCACGAAGACGACGAAAACCCTCTTCCCGTTTATGCCGAAACGATCCCCCAAAACTTCGCTCGCCCTTGCTACTTCATCGCGGCCACGCAACACGAATCCCCCCTCATGAAGGAACGCGCGCTCCGGCAGATCGAACTTTCCATCCACCGCTACCCTGCGCCCGAAGAAGACGCACGCGCCGCCGGAGCCGCCGCTGCCGAACTGCTCGCGCTCGGCTTTGAATGGCTCACCGTCGAGGATCGCCCCCGCCGCGCCACTTTCCTCCAGCAAACGATACGCGACGACGACCAAACCCTCGTGCTCACGCTCCGCTACGATTTCCACATCCTGAAACACCGCGACCCCGTCAAGATGCAAAAACTCACGCATTCCGAAACACTTCGATAGGGGAGGCGAGTCCAAGCGACTCTCTCCCGTATGCCCTACACCGTCAATCGAAAGGATGGTCTCTCTATGGCTGGTGGTATTTTTATCACACAAAACAAAATCCGCCCCGGTTTCTACCACAAATTCACCGCCATCCCCCGCGCCAAAAAATTCTTCGCCGCGATCGGCATCGCCGCGCTTCCCCTCGAACTCGATTGGGGCATCGCCGACATCGCATCCCTCGACGCCGACGGCATGGATTACGACTTCCTTCACGCCATCGGACGCACACGCGACGACTGCCTGCTCGTCCGTGAAGCGCTCAAACGCGCCCATACCTTGCTCGTCTACCGCGTCAATGCCGGTGGTAACAAAGCTTCGCTCGACATGACCCCGCAGCCCCTCCTCGCCGAAGCCCGCTGCACCGGCATTCGCGGCAACGACATCGCCGTCCAGATCACCGACGACGAAGACCGCCCCGGCCGCTATACTGTGTCGACCTACGTTGACGCTATCCTGCGCGACGAGCAGACCGGCATCGCAAACGCCGAGGAAATCCTGAACAACGATTGGGTCAAGTTCTCCGGCACCGGCGCCATCACCTCCGCCGCCGGTGGCCAGCTTTCGGGCGGCACAAACGGCACCCCGTCCGAGAACGATTACCAGGCCTTCCTTACCGCCCTCGAAAGCTGGGACTTCAACGCCTATGGCCTCCCCAAGGACGACAGCGGCTTGAAATCGCTCTTCATCGAAGCCAGCAAAAAATTCATCGAACAGCAGGGCAAGCTCGTCCAGTGCATCCTCCCCAACGCCAAAGCGGAATACGAAGCCGTCACTTCGCTGCAAAACGGCGTCGTACTCACCGACGGTAGCAAGCTCGACAAGGCGGATGCCGTCGCCTGGTTCACCGGCGCTGCCGCCGCTGCCGGCCCCGCGACGAGCTTGACCTACACGAGCTACGACGGCGCGGTCGCTCCCGACGTCCGATTCGACGACGCCAAGACCAAAACCGCCATCCAGAACGGCCACGTCGTCTTCACTGCCCAGAAAAACGTCAACGGCGATCCCGTTGCCGTCGTCGAACAGGACATCGATACGCTCGTCCGGTACACCGAAAACCGCCCCCAGCCCTGGGGCAAAAACCGCGTCGTCCGCGCGCTCTTCTACCTCGTCAACTCTCTGACGCGCGTTTGGCACCTCTACTACATCGGCAAGGTCGATAACAACGAAGCCGGTCGAAACCTCTTTAAGGCCGACCTCGCTTCCATGATGCGCACGCTCGTCGAACAGGGCGCTTTCGAAAACTTCGACGCTGAAACCGATATCACCATCGCCAAAGGCAATACGAGCGATTCCGTCGTCGCCACTCTCGCCGTCCAGCCCGTCGATGCGATGGAGAAGATGTACTTCACCGTCGAACTTCAGTAATGGCCAGCTCGCAAGCACCCCAAATGTTTGAGGCGTTCGCGGGCGATCGCGTATCACCCCTGTCGTTTCAGGGGTTCGCGGGCGATTGATAATCGCCCCTACTGTCGATCTTCACTTCGATTTTGGAAAGGAGATTTCTATGGGTCAATACAAAGGCATGTACGTCATCGAAGCCGGTGACGTCGTTTCCGGCAAGATGGCCACCGCTTTTATCAAGAGCGACGGAAAAAACATTCCGTGCTCATGGTTCACGTCGTTTGAAGCCATCGCCAAAAAGAAAAAGAACGAGGCGCCTCGCCTCGGCACAACCTCGCTAATGCGCCGTTCCATGGGCTGGATGGGCAGCGGCGTTTGCCGCATGTACTATGCGACCAGCTTTTTTCGCCAGATCGCCCAAGAGTACGCCAAAAATGGCAAGGACGTTTTCGTCGATATCGTCGTCACCAACGACGACCCGAGCACGGGCATCGGATCGCAGGCCGTTTTGTTCCGCAACGTCAACTTCGATGAGATCCCGCTCGCAAAGTTCGACGTCGAGGGCGATCAGCCCCTGACCGAGGAACTGCCCTTTACCTTCGACGACTTCGAATTGCTGTCTAGCTTTACCCACCCCGCAATCCCGCAATAAAAAACCCTGACCATTCCCCTCGCTGACGCGCTTGCTCCCCAAATCGACGTCAGCTCTTGAAACCACGGTGCCCTGTTGACACACCCCATCGGCGGGACCGCAATCAAGGTGGCGGTTCTGCCGGGGCACCGCAGGTGTACAGAAGTTTTTTGGTACTTTTTTATCAAAAAAGTACGAGAAAAAGGAGGCTCCTATGGCAAAATCCCTTCGCGACTTCTTCCCTGACCGCGTTTCCAATGCCGTGACCATGGAACGCGTCATCTCCCCGCGCTTCCCTGCCTTTCGCGCGCACGCCATCGACGAGGAAAGCGCCGCCCGCATCCGCGCTTCGGCTACGACGACCAAAATCGTCAAGGGCTGCCCCGTCCGCGAAATCGACGGCGAGGCCAATATGCTCGGCCTCATCTGCGCCTGCCTCGCGTTCCCCGACCTCCAGGACGCTGAACTCCAGGGCGCTTGGGGCGTGATGGGCGCCGAATCGCTCCTGCAAAAAATGCTCTTGCCCGGCGAGTATGCAGAACTCAGCGCCTTCGTCGCAGAACTCTGCGGCTTCGACTACGACATGGAAAGCCTCGTCGGTGAAGCAAAAAACTGATCAGGGGCGACGCCCTCGCCGCCGTCGCCCACGTCGCCCTGCAACGTTGGGGCATCCGCCCCTCCGAAGTGCTCACCATGAGCCGTCATGAACTCGCTTTCCTCTGCGCTTCCATCGAAATTGATGAGAAGCTCCGGAAAGCACAACGTTAACCCCGGAGGTGATCGCTTCGCTCTCTCTTTCCGACGCGCAACGCGCCATGCAGCAGCGCTGGCGCCTCTTCTCCGCCAGCTCCCTCCGTTCCCGCCGGCCCGCAATCGCCGCCCGAACGACAGCCGCTGCGACGATCGCCCAGCGCTCGGTCGCCGCCCGCGATGACGCACTCGCGTTTACCCTGCAAGCCTCACAGACTTCTAGCGACGACAAGCGTTCGATTTCGACCGCGCTCGCGCTCCAAGGAGGCGAACCCCAAAACATGCGAGCGTTCGATCGGATGATCGCCATTCCATCGATCCTTCGGACGATCGTGCGCACGCACTCGTACGAAACGCGCAACCAGTCGGCAATCCGAAACGACGCTGTGCTTGCTGCCGCCACGGAACGAATCCCGCACGACGCGTACACTGCGACGCGAATCCCGCTACACAACAGCCCATTGGATCAGGCACGGATCGAAGAGGGTAGGAGTGTGGAGCATCTGCTTACAACTCACGCCGTTTTGGGCGCAACGGTTGCGCTCGGAAACAGCCCTTCCCATTCAAACGCTACGACGACAGATTTTGTAACAAGAGCCGTTTGGGTTGCAGCCAATCGCAACGCCGAAGCTCGCGAAGGGCTGCGAGGGGAGGGGATCGCGAAAACCTTCGCTGCGTCCGGCGGCATCGTTCCGAGCTTCGAGACGAGGCAGATCACTGCCAAAGATGCGCTTGTCCACACTCTCGGATTCCGGCAAACACAGCTTTTGCCCCTGCCACCACGAGGCCTATTCCATTCCGCGATAGCGGAAGAAACACCGTGGAGCTTGCAGACGATCCCACCCTATGATTCGCCAACGCCAAAGACGTCACCGCTGCCATCCGAAGGACTTCTTTACGCCATCGGAAAGTCTGCACAATATGTGAAAACCGTTGCGACGGATCGTTTCGGAGAGCGCTTTCATGGTGCAGTACCGTTGAAATCGATTTCTCCGCAGATTTCCACACGATCGAGGCGGAACGGCGGTTTGGCAGGATCGCGTGGACCACAGAAAATGGGAACACAAGAAGAAAGTGCTGCGATCGCAAGGACATTGCAAAATTCGCAAATTGCAATGCAAGAACAAAGAAACGCGTCCTTCCATTCGAATGCCGTTGCGCGTCCGCGCATGGAGGCGGCTGGTGGCACAGCAGCTTTGGCGGTTGGCGGCGCTCACGATCAAAAGGCATTGCGCGCGCAAAGCGAAATCCGTCTCCCATCGCGGCCCCCGCTTCGATCGCAAGCATGGTTTGCCTCTGCGTCGCCGATCTGTGCCGATGGCATGTACGACCTGTCGCCACGTCTTCGCTCCGATCTGCCGACACGCGCCTCTGTCCCGCAAAACGACAACGTTGGCGAAGCACCTTGGTTCCTCTCCGACGCCGCTCGCCCATCCATTGCTTCTCACCATTTGCGGCCAGGCGCTGCGCCCATCGAAACTCACATCGCAATCAGCGGAAACGAATTTCATAGCTCGCAACCCGTCGACCCCGATGCGCTCGCAGACGCCCTCGGCCGCCGCATCGCCGCTGAAATCCAAACCAGCGCTTCCGGCATCTACGATTGATGCCCATGAGGTGACCCCCATGATCGACGCCATCCTCTACCTCGGCAAGATACGGCTCCCAGTCAATCCCGCCAAGATCCACTTCCGCATCCCCACCATGAGTGCCCGCTACGAACTGATCGGCGCCGGAGAAGCCGAAATCCTTCAAGGCGCCAGGCTCGCAGAGATCGAAATCGAAGGCTTCCTTCCGGCTGAAGCCCGCTACTATGCGCCGGACGCCGATTCCCCGCAAAGCTACGTCGATGCCATTCGCGAACTCGTCGAAAGCGGTGAACCCTTCTCCTTCGTCTATGTCGGGCAAAGCTGGGACATCAATTTCCTTTGTTCCATGCAATCCCCTGTTT
>JAVBLF010000002.1:0-22374 GCA_031553675.1 Eubacteriales bacterium
GGACGAAGCTGGCTTGCACGGTTTTGGAGCATTGCTACAAGGATGATGCGTTGGGCGATCCGTTGATCAATGCGTACCACATTCGGGCACTCGGCTTGGCGAGCGATGCTGAGATGGAGACGATCGATGGGTTTGCGCTGAAGATCAACCGGATTTTGACCGACTACCTCAAACCGCTGAACATCGAACTGATCGACTTCAAGCTGGAGTTCGGACGTTTGCCGGAGGGAGAGATCGTTTTGGCCGACGAGATCTCGCCGGATACCTGCCGTTTTTGGGATTCGATCAGCAGAGAAAAGCTCGACAAGGATCGGTTCCGCCGGGACATGGGGGGCGTCGAAGAGGCTTACCAAGAGATCATCCGGCGCTTGATGGGAGAGTAAGCATGGCGATCGATTACAAAGCGGCAGGCGTCGATGTCGAGGCGGGTTACGAGGCAGTCGAACGCATGCAAAAGCACGTCGCCCGAACGACGAATGACGCCGTGTTGAAGGGCATGGCGAATTTCGGTGGCTTGTTTCGGATGCCGGACATCGCGGGGGAGGCCGTTTTGGTCGCCGGGACGGATGGCGTCGGGACGAAGTTAAAATTGGCGTTTGCGCTGGACAAGCACGACACCGTGGGGATTGACTGTGTCGCGATGTGCGTGAACGATGTGCTTTGTCACGGGGCGAAGCCGCTCTTCTTCCTCGACTACATCGCGACCGGACATTTGCGGCCCGACCAGGCCGAGGCGATCGTCGCGGGTGTGGCCGAGGGTTGTGTGCAGGCGGGTTGCGCGTTGATCGGCGGCGAAACGGCCGAGATGCCGGGCTTCTACGCGGCGCAGGAATACGATCTGGCGGGATTTTGTGTGGGCGCGGTGGGGAGAGAGGCTTTGATCGACGGGCGCGCCGTGCGAGAAGGGGACGCGCTCATTGGCCTGACGTCGAGCGGGGCGCACTCGAATGGGTTCTCGTTATTGCGAAAGATCTTTTTGGGGCAGGGGGTTGACCTCGTGTCGCCGCGAGAAGCTTTGGCGGGGCGATCGCTTGGCGGGGCGCTCCTTGAGCCGACGCGCATTTACGTCAAGCCCGTGCTGGCTCTGATCGAGAAGGTGGCGGTGCATGGGATCGCGCACATTACGGGCGGGGGGTTCTTCGAGAACATTCCGAGGATCCTGCCGGAGGGCATGCGCGCCGAGATCGCGCTGGGAAGCTGGGACGTGCCGCCCATTTTGCGCCTCGCGCAGGAGATGGGCGGTGTGCAGGAAAACGATATGTTTGGGACCTTCAACATGGGGATCGGGCTCGTGATCGCGTTGCCCGAGGATCAGGCGGAGGCCGCGATCGCGCTGCTGCGGGAAGAAGGGGAAAAGGCGATGCGCATCGGTCGGGTTGCCGCGGGAGAGAGGGGCGTCGAGCTATGCCCTTGCCCATAGCGGTCATGGCGTCGGGCGCAGGGAGCAATTTCGCCGCGATACTCGACGCAATTGAAGCAGGTCAGGTGGATGCGAAGGTTGTGATTTTGGTCTCGAACAACGCGGATGCGGGGGCGCTGTCGATCGCGCAGGCGCATGGCATTCCGACGAAGGTGATCGCGAAGCGTGAGTTGCGTGTGAAAATCGGTGCGAAGGTGCCGTCGTCGGCGGGCTTGGCGAGTACGGTTGACGACTTGGCCAAGCGTTTGGAGGTCGATCGCGCGTTCGATGCGCTGAATGCGCAGGCCCTCGTCGAGAGCGGTGCGGAGTTGGTCGTGTTGGCGGGGTATCTGAGCATCGTGGGGCCCAAGACTGTGGCGGCCTTTCGGGACAGGATGATCAACGTGCATCCGGCGCTTTTGCCGTGTTTTGGCGGTGATGGGTACTACGGAGCGCATGTGCACCAGGCCGTGATCGACGCGGGCTGCAAGGTATCGGGTGCGACGGTGCATTTCGTTGACGAGGGTACGGATACGGGGCCGATCATCGCGCAAAAGGCAGTGGCGGTTTTGGATCGGGATGATGCCAAAAGTTTGGCGGCGCGTGTGCTTGTGGTCGAGCATGAGCTTTTGCCGCGCGCGATCGACGACATCGCGAAGGGGTGTTTGGAGATCCACGGGCGGCGGGTGATTCGAAGGGGTGCGTAGCATGGCTAACGCGATGGATACGTGTGCGGCTTTGCCAACCGCTCTGATGTTCTTTAGGGGTAGTTTACCCCTAACACCCCACAAAGGGGGCGCTGCCGCCCCCTTTGAACCCCTGCATTTGCGTTTTGCTGCGGCGATGAATGCGCCTGAGCGCACCCGGCGATACTTGCCTTAGGGCAGTTTTGCTGCGAAAGAAGTGACGTTTTCTCAGGGCGCGCGTCTGCCGCGCGCGTCCAGATACGACAGTGGGATAAGCGCGTGGGGGCGCCGGCGGGGCCGTTGGATTGGCGGGGTCGTTGGCTGGCGTGAAAGTGGGGCGTTTGGCGGCATTCGCGGTTTACAAAGCGAATCCGCTGTGCTAGAATGAAAACGTTCCACGCGATAACGCGTGAAAATACAATATCGAAATGGCCGCATGCAAGGTTTATCGAGCACTCCGACGGTTTACGTTGCTTGCGGGGAAACGAAACAGGGGGATTTTTTCATGGAAGTCATGCCCAAGCTCGAAATCATTCAGAAGTACGCCACCCACGAGGGAGACACCGGTTCGCCGGAAGTCCAGATCGCGCTCCTCACCTACCGCATCAACCACTTGAACGAGCACCTCAAGGAGCACAAGAAGGATCACCATTCAAGGCGTGGGCTTCTCAAAATGGTCGGCCAGCGTCGCGGCCTTCTCAACTACCTGCGCGAGAAGGACATCGAACGCTACCGCGCGCTCATCGCTGCGCTGGGCCTGAGAAAGTAATGACGACAAAAAGAGCGGCCTACCGCTCTTTTGCTGTATCGTGATCGCGTCGCGACAACGCAAAATAAAGGGACAAGCCGTGAAGTTTAGGCGCGATTTCATTTTGTTTTGGTAATAATGAAAGATGAGATAGAGAAACGTAAGGAGCAAGCACATGGCACACACCTACGAAATGGAACTGGCTGGCAAGACGCTTTCGGTCGAAATCGGCCGATACGCGGAACAGGCCGGCGGGAGCTGCATTGTCCGAAGCGGCGACACAGCCGTGATGGTCTGCGCGACCGCCTCCAACACGCCCCGTCCCGGGATTGACTTTTTTCCGCTATCAGTCGACTTCGAGGAAAAGATGTACTCGGTCGGGAAGATCCCGGGGGGCTTCATCAAGCGCGAGGGTCGTCCCTCGACGAACGCCATTTTGACCAGCCGTTTGATCGATAGACCGATTCGCCCGCTCTTCCCCAAGGGGTGGTACAACGACGTCCAGGTGATCGCGACCTGCCTGTCCGTCGATCAGGAGTGCCCCCCCGAAACGCTCGGCATGATCGGCTCCTCGGTGGCGCTTTCGATCAGCGACGTCCCCTTTGCCGGACCGACGGGCTCGGTGGCGGTGGGATTGGTCGACGGAATGTACGTCATCAACCCCAACACGGAACAGAGAGAGAAGAGCCGGCTGCATTTGACCGTTTCGGGTACGCGAGACGCCGTCATGATGGTCGAAGCGGGTGCGAGCGAGATCTCCGAGGCGGAAATGCTGGAGGCGATCCTGTTCGCGCATGAGCATATTAAGACCATCGTCGATTTCATCGATGGCATTGCGAAAGAAGTGGGCAAGCCCAAACGCGAGATCGAGATCAAAAAGCCGAATGAGGCGTTGGAAGCGGCCGTGCGGGAAAAGGCGACCGAACGGATGGTTTGGGCGCTCGATACCTTTGACCGCAACGAGCGCCAGGAACGCTATGAACAGGTCAAAAAAGAGACGATCGAGGCCTTTGCCGAGGAATATCCGGAGAGCGCGGGCGACGTTGATTCTGTACTGTACAACGTGCAGAAGGAGATCGTGCGCGACAAGATCACAAACCAGGGCGTCAGGCCGGACGGGCGCAAACAGGATGAAATTCGGCCGATCTGGTCGGATGTCAGCATGTTCCCGCGGACACACGGAAGCGCGGTGTTTACGCGCGGACAGACCCAGGTCATCAACTTCACGACGCTGGGCACGCTGCGCGACGCGCAGACGCTGGACGGCATCGGCCTCGAAGATTCCAAACGCTACATGCACCACTACAACATGCCGCCCTACAGCACCGGCGAGACCAAGATGATGAGAAGCCCAGGGCGGCGCGAGATCGGGCACGGTGCGCTGGCGGAACGTTCCTTGGAGCCGGTTTTGCCGACCGAGGATGAATTTCCTTACGCGATTCGCCTGGTGTCCGAGGTTGTGAGTTCAAACGGTTCGACCTCGATGGCGTCGGTTTGTGCGAGCACGCTGTCGCTGATGGATGCAGGCGTTCCGATCAAGGCGCCGGTGGCCGGCGTTGCGATGGGTCTGATCAAGGACCAGGAAACGAACAACATCGCGGTTCTGACGGATATCCAGGGCTTGGAGGACTTCTTGGGCGATATGGACTTCAAAGTCGCCGGTACGTCCAAGGGCATTACGGCGATTCAGATGGACATCAAGATCAAGGGGATCGACAGGGTCGTGCTGGAACGTGCCCTCGAACAGGCGCGCATCGGCAGGCTTTATATTCTCGACAAAATGGCGGAGACGCTCACTGCGCCGCGGTCCGAAATGTCCAAGTTTGCGCCGCGGATCATCACGTTTAAGATCCATCCGGACAAGATTCGCGAGGTCATCGGCTCGGGCGGCAAGACGATCAACAAGATCATCGCCGATACGGGGGTCAAGATCGATCTCGAGGACGACGGCAGCGTGTTCATCGCCTCGCCGGATTCGGAGGCCGCAGAGAAGGCTCGTAGTATTATCGAGAGCTTGGTGCGCGAAGTGGCCGTCGGGGAAGTCTTCCTCGGCAAAGTCGTGCGGATCATGACCTTCGGCGCCTTTGTGCAGCTTCTGCCCGGCAAAGATGGCTTGGTACACATCTCCAAGCTCGACCGCCACCGCGTCAACAAGGTCGAGGACGTCGTGAACATCGGCGATGAGATACTCGTCCGCGTCGAGGAGATCGACGACAAAGGCCGCATCAACCTGACGCGCAAGGGTCTTTTGCCCGATGATCTGAAATAGCTTTTATCCGCTCTCGGCGGCCAACGGTGCGTCGGGAATCGCGGTTCGTGTCATCCGAAAAAAGCATGACCGCGAGGTTGTGCTTTTTGCGTTCATCCCCTACCCTTGGGTAGAATAAGCGGCATGCGATGGATTTTAAGCATGGGTGGGGGGAGAAGAAAGCGTGATGTGTGGCCGGAGCGCTGCATAGAATGGTACAAACTCTTCACAATATGGGGGGATCTGTGCCATGAGCAAACGCGGCGTTTCGGGGAACCATGCCGGTGATACCAAAAACAAAGCATTCGGTGCGGGGCGCTTTTTCGATGAAAAACGGGAGAAGATGCCTGCCCTGCACCGCTACAGTCTTTTGATCTTTGCGCTCTTGTGCTTTGCCTACCTCGTGAGCGGATCGGCTGCGATGGAAGTGTCGTTTTTCGATTTGTCGGGTAATGTTGTTTACCGCGGGCAATCGGGCGTGGCGCTGGTCTGTCCGGTGCGCTGGGACGCGAAGTCGTTGGATGGGATTGTGAAGAGCGCCGAACAGGAAGGTGTTTCGATCACGTTTTTCGTCTCGCCCGATTGGGCGGAAAAAAACGCCGAACGCGTTCAACGCATCCGCGAAAAGCACGAGATTTATCTTTTGGGATCGGCGCTGACGAGAGAGGGGCTCGAAACCGAGCGCCAACGCTTCGAGTCGCTTGGCTTGAGCACGGCGTTTTACATGCCGGCTGACGATGCCGACGCCAACACGATCGCGCGTTATGCCGATGAATACGGCATGCGCGTCGTTCTGTCGAGCTTCGACGTCCTCAGCCGTTCCAGCAATTCAAAAGATGCCGTCGAGCGAATGTCCGGCGATGCCTTCGAAGGCGCGATCGTTCGCTTCGAACCAACCGCCATCATGGAACGCGCCCTCCCCGAAGCCATCGAAGGTTTGAGAGAGCGGGGATTTGAAGTCCGATCGCTGACCGATCTTTTGGGCGATACCTTTTCGTAAGGGTGTTGCTCGGAGCCCTGCGGATCGGCGATTCGTGGGATACAAAATTTTGTACAACTTTTTCAATCCAACTTTTTCGAAAGTGGGCAGGGGTGTGGGGAGGAAATCCCCACGTCCCTAGTCATGCAAAGGAGAAAGCAATGTTTTTTGAGCACACCCTCCCCAACGGGCTGCGCGTGGTGGCGCAGCGTCTGCCGCATTTGCATTCGGTTTCGGTCGGCACCTGGATCGGCACGGGTTCGGTGAAGGAAGAGGATGGCGAGGCCGGCATTTCGCACTTCATCGAGCACATGCTTTTCAAAGGCACGGAGCGCCGCAATGCGCAGGCGATCGCGGCCGAGATGGATTCGATCGGCGCGCAGATGAACGCATTTACGGCCAAAGAATGCACGTGTTATTACATCAAGGCGACGGAAGATCGCCTCGAAGAGTCCTTGGACATGCTGGGTGACATCATCGGGCATTCGAAGCTTGACCCAGTCGAGCTCGAAAAGGAGAAGGGCGTCGTGCTCGAGGAGATCCTCATGTTCGAAGACACACCCGAGGACATCGCGACCGAGGCGCTCAACGGCGCCTACTACGAGGGGCACGCGCTCGCCAAGCCGATTTTGGGATCGCGCGAAAGCGTGTCGGCCTTTACGCCGGACGACCTGCGCGCCTACATGAAGGAGCATTACGGCCCGGGGAACATGCTGATCGCCGTTGCGGGAAATTTTGACGAAGACGCGCTCGTCGACAAGATCGCGCGGCACTTTGGCGCGTCGGTCAGCAGCGCGGACAAGCCCTATCCGAATGCGCCGGGACGACCGATCAAGCGCGTCGTCGCGCGTGAAAAGGACATCGAGCAGGCGCATGTCAGCCTGGCCTTGCCGGGATATGGCGCGGAGGACGAGAGGTATTTCCCCCTCGTCGTGCTCAACAACGCGTTGGGCGGAAATATGTCGTCGCGGCTCTTCCAAAAGATTCGTGAGGAGAGAGGCCTGGCGTATTCGGTGTATTCGTATACGTCGTCCTACAAAGATTGTGGCAGCCTGGGGCTCTATTCCGCCAGCAACGTCGCGCAGGCCAGGGTCGTCGTCGAGCTCATGCTCGAGGAGCTTCGTGCCGTCAGAAAAGACGGGATCACGGAGGAGGAGTTCCAGCGCTCGAAAAACCAAATCAAGGGGAGTTTTATCCTCGGGAACGAATCGAGCGGCGCGCGCATGAGCTCGATCGGCAAAAGCGCCCTCATGTACGGCCGCGCCCGCAGCGAGGAAGAGACACTCGCCAAGCTCGAAGCCGTGACCATGGAAAACATTGAGGAAATTTTGGCCGACGTCCTCGACGAGTCGGCCATGGTCGGCGCTTTCGTCGGCAAGAACGCTGCGGAGTTGGAGAAGATCGGCGAGCTGTGGTGAGGCTTTAGCGCTGGGTAAGCCGATGGGCTTTTGTAAGTCTATGGGGGAGAGAGAGATGGGGGAGATGGGGGAGATGGGGGAGACGATGGACAAGCTAGATACGATCTTTGCCATGCAAAAGGCCTTTGACGACGAGGTGATCGAAAAGAGGCACCTCGACGGCATCACCCGCGACGTTTGGATCCAGCGGACAACGCTCGCCATGATGGACGAGTTGGCGGAGTTGATCAACGAAGTCAACTACAAATGGTGGAAAAACCCTAAGCCGGTGGACGACGAGAACATCAAAGGCGAACTCGTCGATATCTTGCACTTTTTTACGAGCATGTGCCTCAAAATGGGCATGGACGCACAAGAATTGCACGATCGCTACCTCGACAAAAACAAGGAAAACTTCGATCGACAGCACGGCTTGTCGCAAAAACAGGGCTATGCGCTTTCGGAACGCGGGGAATGACGCGCGCGTTTCGGAGGGATAAGGGCCATTTGACCGAAGTTTCACAAAGTTTACAAATTTGGCAGAAACGGCTATAATGCGATGGAGGTGGTAACTATGGAGAACAAAAAAGTCCGCGTCGGCATACTCGGTTTCGGAACCGTGGGATGCGGCGTCTACCGGGTCATCACGGAAGGGCACGACAGCATCGCCCACCGCGAATGGCTCGATCTGGCGGTCAAGCGCGTGCTCGTGCGCGACTTCGTCAACGAACCCAACATCGACAAAGCGCCGCGCGAAGTGTTCACGACGGCGATCGACGAGATCGTGAACGATCCGGAAATCTCGATCGTCTGCGAGTGCATGGGCGGAACCGAGCCGGCACGCAGCTTTATTTTGGCCTGCCTGAACGCGGGCAAGACCGTCGCGACGAGCAACAAAGAGGTCGTCGCCAAGCACTGGCCGGAGTTTGAAGCGGCGGCCAAGGCGTCGGGCGCCGGTTTTTACATCGAAGCGACGGCAGGCGGCGGCGTGCCGATCGTTCGCACGCTGATCGATGCCATGCCCTCGAACAACATCGAATCACTCATGGGCATCGTCAACGGCACGACGAACTACATCCTCACCAAGATGGAGGAAGAGGGGCTGAACTTCGACGACGTGCTGAAGGAAGCCCAGGCGCTCGGCTATGCAGAGGCCAATCCCGCCGCCGACGTCGAGGGATGGGACTGCGTCTACAAGCTCGCCATCCTCGGATCGATGGCCTTCCATGCGCGCGTCGAGATCGATGCGATCCACCGCGAAGGCATCACGAAGGTGTCGAAAGAAGACATGGCGATTGCCCGCGAGATGGGATACACGATCCGTTTGCTCGCGATCGGAAAGAAGATCGGCGGTTCGCACGGCCACATCGAGCTGCGCGTCCATCCGACTATGGTGCCTCTCAGCCACCCGCTGGCCTCCGTGCGCGGCGTGTTCAACGCGATCTTCCTACACGGCGACGCCGTGGACGACATCATGCTTTACGGCCGCGGTGCCGGCCAGATGCCGACCGCCAGCGCCGTCGTCGCCGACGTGATCTATGCTGCCAAGGCGCATGAACACCGCTACATGACCTTCGACAACACGTTCGGCGCGCCGCAGACCCTGACGCTGCAAAAGGACTGGATCAGCGGCTACTGCGTGCGCTTGCTCGTCAAGGACAGCACGGGCGTTCTCGAACAGATCGCGGGTGTTTTTGCGAAAAATGGCTTGTCGATCCACACCATGATGCAGCGCGGCGAAGACAGCACCGACGGTTGCGTCACCATCGTCATCATCACCCACCACGCGAAAGAGCTCGCCCTCCAGACCGCCGTCGAATCCATGCGCGACCTCGATTGCGTCGTCTCCGTCGAGAACGTCATCCGCGTCGAACGCTGACAAACAGTATCATGCAAGCGGCCTTCGGGTCGCTTTTTTGTTGGATTTTGGATGGGTGAGAGGGGTGGTGGTTTGCGGGGCGATCGATCGTGTCTTTCTCGATGTAAAGCATCGGGGCTCGTACGCGCATATTATAGGGAAACGTGCGATACGTTGAAAAGGAGGTGACTTCGATGACCGATGAGATTTTCGTCACGATCGCGGAACTCGACGCGTTTTACGGGCTGAAGCCTTTTCAGATCGGCAACGTCGTCAAGTTGATCAAAGGCAAAGCCAACGACAAAGAAGCGATCCGCGTGGAACTCCCTTACTTGGGCGCCGTTGGCGTTGTCGCGGAACGAGCCGACCAAGTGCTGGGCGGTACCGTCAGCGCGGGGCGCCTCTACGGCCGTTTCAGCGAGGTCTGCTACGCTCAGGTGCGATTTACGACGCCCAACGCTGTCATCGCGCAGATAGTCAAGGGCGGGCACCTTCATATCATCTTCGCTGTCGATGACGTTTTGGATACCGAAAATGTGGGCCACGGCCCGCTGAACTGAGCCAATCAATGCCCCTTTTGCATAAGAACGACTGTTTATGTTGGCATGCAAGAGGGGCTTTTTTATATAATCGAAATAAACCAATTTGACGCATTGTGTGTACGCGAACTGCGAAATTTCTGCACGAATGTTGTTGTAATGATCCCATCCATGCTATAATAAAGGGGATTTGGTAAGATAGGCGAGGGGGACCTTTTTTTTCCAGTCAAAAAGTTTCCGCAAAGCGTGGATTTTCGCGCCGATTCGGGCAAAGTTTGCCAGCGCGCGTCCCGCTTTCGTTCGATACACGGAGGAAGCAGATGTCCAAAGCAGTCGCATTCATCGGGCGTCCGAAGCATCTGGAGCTGCGTCTGGCCGACGACGCCGAGTTTACTGCGGTCGTCGAGGAGGTAAGGGAAAAATGGAAAGAGGGCGGCCGTTTTTTTGATGGCTCGCCACGGGTTCGCGTGGTTGGGCCGCTGCGCGACGAAGAGAGAAAGCAGCTGAGCCAAATGCTCGTCGAAGATTTCGGCATCCCCGAAGTCGAGTTTATCGGCGGGCTTCGCAACGAACGGCCCCGCATGTTTGGCAGCAAGCGCACGCCCAAACGAAGCGCAACGAAGAACTTTACATTCGAAATCGGGAAGCCGATCGAAACGGCCACCGAAACGATCCCATTTGCCGACTGGCCCGACGAGCCGCTCGAGCTCCATTCCGAGCTGACCAACGTGCGGGAATCGAATTCGCTTTTCGTTCTCGAAACGGTTCGCAATGGCCAGCGCGTCGCGTACGACGGCGACATCGTGGTGCTTGGCGACGCAAACGCCGGTTCCGAGCTCGTCGCGACGGGCAGGATCGTCGTGCTCGGCGCGTTGCGCGGCATGGCGCACGCCGGAAGCGCCGGCGACGAAACGGCCAGCGTCTCGGCCTACCGACTCGCCCCGCAGCAGCTTCGCATCGGCGCCCAGATGGCCATTGCGCCGGACGACGCCAAAGAGATGGGGTATTCCGAAGTCGCCACCGTGAGCAAGGGCGAGATCGTCATCCTCCCGGCCAGTCCGGTTCGCATCACCAATACCAAAAAACGGTTTCCATGAAAGCAGCCCAAATCCGAAAAGGCGATCGAAAACGTGAAATTTCCCCCTGCGGACCGCATGCGAAACGCGAATACCTGTCGGGCGCAGGAGGAGATCGCAAGATAAATGAATAAAAACCACAGACATGCAAATTTAAATAGTGAGTTTTCCCGCATTTTATGGGATAATAGGAATGCGGCTCCGCGTTTGTGACAAGACCGCGTACACCCCAAGCGTCCGACGCGATCCATTCCGGAGCGCTTCGGACGCGCCACCGCGCCATGGGTCGCTTGGGGGCGTGGCACGCAAGCACACCGCACAGCGCTTTGGGTGTGCGATCGCGCCAAAAGTGGTTTTGTCAGACGTGCGGAGCGCCCGTTACATTTCGCGCCTCACCGCGCGTCCTTTTGGAGGGAAACATGGGTCTAGCCATCGTCATTACATCGGGCAAAGGTGGGGTCGGCAAAACGACGACGACAGCCAACCTGGGCATGGGCCTCGCTGCGGAAGGCATGCGCGTCGCCCTCGTCGATGCCGACATCGGCCTGCGCAACCTCGACGTCGTGATCGGCCTGGAGAACCGCGTCGTCTATGACATCGTCGATGTGGTGGAGGGGCGCTGCAAACTCAAAAACGCACTGATCCGCGACAAACGCCAAGAGGGGCTCTATCTGCTGCCTGCCGCGCAAACCCGCGACAAGACGGCCGTCAAGAGCGAGCAGATGAAGCAACTCGTCGCAGACCTCAAAGAGGAGTTCGACTTCGTTTTGATCGACTGCCCCGCAGGCATCGAACACGGCTTTAAAAACGCGATCGTCGCCGCAGACCGCGCCCTCGTCGTCACCGTTCCCGAAGTGAGCGCCGTCCGCGATGCCGACCGCATCATCGGACTCTTGCTCGCCAACGAGGTCAACAGCGTCCGCTTGATCATCAACCGCGTGCGCAAGGACATGATCGACCGCGGAGACATGCTCGACGTCGACGACATGCTCGACATGCTCTCGATCGAGCTTCTCGGCATTGTCCCCGAAGACGAAAACATCATTCGTTCCTCGAACATCGGTGAGCCTGCCGTGCTCAACCCGCAGTCGATCGCGGGACAAGCTTACCGCAACATTGTCGGCCGCATCCTCGGGCGCGATGTGCCGCTGCTCGAAATGCGCGAAGACAAAGG
Source organism: Eubacteriales bacterium (assembly GCA_031553675.1). Taxonomy (GTDB): domain Bacteria; phylum Bacillota; class Clostridia; order Christensenellales; family CALWSW01; genus JAVBLF01. The sequence goes on from JAVBLF010000002.1 coordinate 12,105, forward strand.
ATTTTTCTCCAGACTTCGAAAAATGTTCACCCGAAAATAACGGACTTCGTGAGTGTTTGTGGAACAGGCTGCCGAAAGGACGGCAGGGAGAGGAGCTCGAATGGCAACGCCTTGGTTTCAGCGACTTTTGGAACGCCCCAAGAGCAAAGAGATCGCCAAAGAGCGGCTCAAGCTTGTGTTACTCCACGATCGCAACGACTTGTCACCTGACTTGATCAACCGCATCAAAGAGGACATCATCTCGATCTTGTCCAAGTACGTCGAGATCGACTACCAGTCGATGGACATTGAGCTCACCCGCGCCAATACCTTCGGCGACGATATGTCGGCCTTTGTCGCCAATATCCCCATCAAAGCCGTCAAAACCACCCAGCGTGCGCGCTGGTAATTGTGGTACAATGGGTTCGACGGACCCGATTTCGCGCGCAAGAAAGAAGTGGCTGTCAGGTCGCTTCTTTTCAATTTGCGAATGCTTTTAATAGGATTGCATTTTGTGCGCCTGAGAACGGAACCGAGAAAAACGCACCCGAGAAGAACACGCACGAGAAGAACACGCCCGAGAAGAATGCGCCCAAGGAGAACACGCCCGAGGAGAATGCGCCCGAGAAGAATGCGCCCGAGGAGAATGCGCCCGAGGAGAATGTAGGAAACCAGAGGAGAATGCAAGTGAACCCCAACGAAGCGGCCCCATCCGAAGCAAGCGTAGTCGATCCGATCGGCATAGTGCCTATGACCGCCGCCGAGCACCTATCCCAGCTCATCCAGTGCGAAACCGTCTCGTGCGCCGACCCGCGCGAGACGAATTGGCGTGCCTTTGAAGCGCTTCACGACTGCTTGCGCGCGTGCTTTCCGCTCGTTCATCAAACGTTAAGACGCGAGACCATCGCGAGCCATGCGCTGCTCTACCACTGGCAAGCGGCGCCTTCCGAGCAAAGCTCTGGCGCGGTCGTGCTTCTCGCCCACCAGGATGTCGTGGCGGCACCTGACGCGGGCAACTGGACCTATCCGCCCTTTTCCGGCACAATCGCGGAAGATTGCGTTTGGGGCAGGGGAGCGCTCGATATGAAAAGCCAGCTCATCGCGATCTTTGAGGCGATCGAAGCGATGATCAAAGACGGTTTTTCCCCCCGGCGCGACGTCTACATCGCGCTTGGAAAAGACGAGGAAGCCACAACCCATACGAGCGCCATCGACATCGCTGCGACTCTGCGCGAACGCGGCGTGGCGATCGACCTTCTCCTTGACGAGGGCATGAACTGTTTCTTGCCTGCGTCCCTCTTCGGTGCGTCCGGCACGATGGCCTGCATCCACGTCTGCGAAAAGGGCTACGGCACACTGACGATCGAATCCGAAGGCGCTGACGGCCACGCCTCCATGCCCGACGGCTCCACCAGCCTCGGACGGCTCGCGATGGCCGCCGCACGCGTCGAACGGAAGCCGCTGCCCGCCCGCCTCGCGTCGCCTGTCACCGACACGATTGACGCGCTCTTGCCCCATATGTCACGCGGGACCCGCTTTCTCTACCGGCACCGCCGACTCTTCGCGCCGCTCTTGCTGCGGCGACTCGCCCGAAACCGCCAAACCAACGCCTGGACGCGATCGACCGCCGCGCTGACGACAGCCCAAGCATCGCCGCAAAGCAACGTCTTGCCCGCGCAATCGAGCATGCAATTCAGCCTCCGATGCGCGCCCTGGGACACGCTCCGCATGCTGGTCTATCGCGTTCGCTTTCGCATCCGCAACGCAGACATCCGCATTCGCGTCGATGCGCTGCCCGCCACGCCGATCGCGCCGACGGACGGCCCCGCATATCGAGCCGTGATCGCCGCCGTCTGCGGATGCTTTCCCGACACAATCCCCGTGCCGTCCCTCATGCTGGGCGGCACCGACGCCGCGCACTTTTGCGAGGACTGCGCGAACGTCTACCGCTTTTCTCCCTTTCGATCCTACGCGCGCTATGGCCACACGATCCACGCCGTCGATGAGCGCGTCGCGATCGAAGACCTCGCCGAAGCCGCCCAATTTTTCGCCGCACTGCTGCAACACGCCGGTGCCGTAACACGTTAACCATTGCGCCACCCATGACGCAATTGCTTTTTGATGATTCGTCAGGAGGGAACCATGTCAGCGAATTACGTCCTCACCACCGACTCGAACAGCGAAATACTCGTCGAATGGCAAGACCAATACCAGATCCCCACCATCCTCATGCCCTATTCGATCGATGGCACCGAGTATGAATACGACCTCGGGCGCAACACCGACATCCACGCGTTTTACGACCGCATGCGCGCAGGCGCCGTCGCGATCACCATGCAGCGCAACACCGAGGAATTCAAGGCGTTTTGGAAACCCTTCCTCGACGAAGGAAAGGACATCCTCTACGTCGGCTTTTCCTCCCAGCTCAGCGGCACCTACCAGTCGGCCGTCATGGCCCGCGATGAAATCGCCGCCGAATACCCCGATCGCAAAATCCTCCTCGTCGATTCGCTGCTGATCGCCGGACCGCTCGGCCTCCTCGTGCTGGCATGCGCCCAACGCCGCGCCGAGGGCGCTTCGATCGAAGAGGTGTACGCCTTTGCCGAAGACCAAAAGCGCCACTACAACGTCGTCTTTTGCGTCGAAAACCTCGTCTACCTCAAGCGCGGCGGACGGCTCACCGGTGCGGCGGCCTTCTTCGGCACCCTGCTCGACGTCAAGCCCATGATCTACATCGACCCCGACGGCAAACTCGTACCGCTCGAAAAGGTGAGAGGCCGCAAAAAAGCGCTGAAGCGCCTCTGCGAGATCGCCGTCCGACACGCCGACGGCCCCCATTTCCACGTCATTCACGGCGACTGCCAGGAGGAGGTCGATTTCGTGTCGAAGCTCCTGCGCGAGATCGCGCCGGATGCACAAATGAGTTACAATGACCTCGGCCCCGTCACCGGCGCACATGCCGGACCCGGGACGATCGGCATTTGCTATACCGCGAAGGATCGCAATCCGCTCGCCGCGCCTGGCAAATGAGATGCAAGCCAGACGAGCCCCCAAGAACGCGATCCGAGCGCGCAACATGAATGAAAGACTTGCGAGGAGATGCATGATGAAAGCCGCCGTCCTATTCGCGCAAAACGATCTGCGCGTCACCGAATGGCCCGAACCTGAACTTTTGCCCGGCTGCGTGAAAGTACGCGTCCACCGCTGCGGCATCTGTGGCAGCGACGTCCCGCGCGTCCTGGGCGACGCCGCCCATTCTTACCCGATCATACTCGGCCACGAATTTTCCGGTGAAATCGTCGCGATCGGCGAAGGCGTCACGAAACGCGCCGTCGGCGATCGGGTAGCCGGTGTTCCCCTGATCCCGCGTATGGACGACGAAAACAGCCTCTGCGGGCACTACGCCCAGAGCGCCGGTTATTCCTTCGTCGGTTCCCGCCAGGACGGCGCGTTTGCCGAATACGTCGTCGTACCCGAAGCCAACGTCGTCCCCTTTGGCCCCGAGGTCAGCTACGACATGGGCGCACTCTTTGAACCCGCTACCGTCGCTCTCCACGGCCTTTTCGAAGCGGGATTTTCCGGCGGGCACGACGTCGCCGTCATGGGCGCGGGCAACATCGGCATACTCGCCATCCAGTGGGCGCGCATTCTCGGCGCGCGCCGCATTGCCGCCTTCGACGTCGCGCCCGAACGCCTCGCCATCGCCAAAGCACTCGGCGCCGACATGACATTCGATTCGAAAGCCCCCGACTGCGCAAAGCATGCCGTCGATTACGCCGGAAACAAAGGCTTTCCCTTCGTATTCGACACCGCCGGTCTCCCCGAAACGATCGCGCTGGGCTTCTCGATCACCGGCGTCAAAGGCCATCTCACCTGCATCGGTACCCCCACGCGCCCCGTCACACTCCCCTGGGAGATCTGGGAACGGATGAACCGCAACGAATTTTCTGTCCGCGGCACATGGATGAGCTATAGCGCCCCCTTTCCAGGACGTGAATGGGAACTCACGGCGCGCGCCTTTGCGAGCGGCCAGCTCCGCCTCGACGACAGCATGATTTTCCGGACCGTCCCCCTCGACGCAATCGCGGAGGCCTTTTCCCTCTACCAAAGCCCTGGCGCCGTCAAGGGCAAAATGATCGTCGCGATCTAAACCCTCAATCCCCCGTCCAAAAAACGCCCCATCCGGCACACGCCCGGAACTTTGGCGCAGCATCGTCGTTGCCGCGGATCCGACCGACCCGCGGCATTTTTGATCACATGAGATCGCATGAATGGATGGAAAACAATGCATGCGTTTCATGCGGAACAAGATTGTCCATGTGCAAAAAGTATGGTATCCTAAAATGAATTCTGCCTCGCATGCATTGTGCATCTTATAGCGAAACACAAACGTATCAAACACAAACGCATCAAAACACAAAAGCATTGTGGCAAAATCAACGGGGAGACGAACGAACATGTGTGATTGTCAAACTGCGGGCGTGCTCGATCCCACGATCGAGCTCGAACAGCTCGCGCCGGTCCTGGCCAAGTACGGTAAAACGGAAGGCAGCCTGATCACCGTCCTGCAAAAGGCGCAGGACATCTACGGTTATCTCTCGCCCGACCTGCTCACCTACATCGCGCGCCAAATGGGCATCAAACCAGCCAAAGTGCTGGGCGTTGCCACCTTTTACACGCAGTTCCGCCTGAAACCCATCGGCAAGCACTTGGTCCTGCTCTGCCAGGGCACGGCTTGCCACGTCAACGGCGCGTCAGCCATCTGCGACGCCGTGCTCGAAGAGCTGGGCGCTGACGAAGGCGAGATCACCGAGGACGGCCTCTTTACGCTCAACAACGTCGCGTGCCTGGGCTGCTGCAGCCTTTCGCCCGTCATGATGATCGACGGCCAGACCTACGGTACCCTCACGCCCGATAAAGCTCGCAAAATCATCAAAGAGATCCGCGATCACGACGCGCCGTCCGCCGCGGGATTGGAGGCCTGACCATGCGCATACTCGTCGGAAAAGGAAGCTGCGGCATCGCGGCAGGCGCTAACCCCGTGTTCGACCGCCTGGCGCTCGCCGCCCAGGAAGGCCGCATCGACGCCGACATCGCCGTCACGGGCTGCGTCGGCCTCTGCTATCTCGAACCGATCGTCGACGTCATCGCCGACGACGGCAGCCTCGAACGCTTCGTCAAGGTCGACGAGGCCGGCACCGAAGAGATCTTGAAACACCTCTCCGGCCAGCCCGCCACGCTCGCCGATTACGAAATCCCCGAGGAAGACAAAGACTTCCTCGCCAAGCAGCACCGCATAGCGCTGCGCAATTGCGGCGTGATCAACCCCGACAGCATCGACGAATCGATCGCGGCGGGCGGTTACCAGGCGATCCAAAAATGCCTGAACACCCTCTCCCAAGACGACGTCATCGGCATCATCAAAACATCCGGCCTTGCCGGCCGCGGCGGTGCAGGCTTCCCGACCTGGTTCAAGTGGAATGCCGCCAAATCCAGCCCCGGCAACAAAAAATATACCATCTGCAACGCCGACGAAGGCGACCCCGGCGCGTTCATGGATCGCGCCGTCATCGAGGGCGACCCCCACCAATTGATCGAAGGCATGCTCGTCGCCGCATACGCCATGGGCTCGGATGAAGGCATCGTCTACGTCCGCGCGGAATACCCGCTCGCGATCACGCGCCTCGAGAACGCGATCGCGCAAGCCTACGAACGCGGCTACCTCGGCAAAAACATCTGCGGCTCGCGTTTCAACTTCGACATGCGCATCAAGGCAGGCGCGGGCGCTTTCGTCTGCGGCGAAGAAACGGCCCTGATCGCATCCCTCGAAGGCGAGCGCGGCATGCCCCGCCTGAAACCTCCCTTCCCCGCGCAAAAGGGCTTCTGGCAAAAACCCTCGAACATCAACAACGTCGAAACCTATGCCAACGTCTCCTGGATCATCAACAACGGCGGCGAAGCTTTTGCCTCCCTCGGCACCGAAACCGGCAAAGGCACCAAGGTCTTCGCCCTGACCGGCAAGATCAAGAAGGGCGGCCTCGTCGAAGTTCCGCTCGGCCTCTCGATCCGCGACGTCATCTACGGCATCGGCGGCGGCATCAAAAACGACAAAGCCTTCAAAGCTGTGCAAATGGGCGGTCCCTCGGGCGGCTGCATTCCCGCCAACCTGATCGACACCCCCATCGACTACAAAACACTCGCCGCCACCGGCGCGATCATGGGATCAGGCGGCATGGTCGTCATGGATGAAACGACCTGCATGGTCGACATGGCCCGCTTCTTCTTGGACTTTACTTGCAAAGAATCCTGCGGCAAGTGCACCCAATGCCGTCTCGGCACGAAGCGCATGCTCGAAATCCTCACCCGCATCACCGAAGGAAAAGGCGAAGAAGGCGACATCGAGACGCTCGAAGAGCTGGGCGTCCAGCTCAAGGAAGGCGCGCTGTGCGCCCTCGGCCAAACGGCCCCCAACCCCGTTTTGACGACCATTCGCTACTTCCGCAACGAATACGAAGACCACATCCACAACAAGAAGTGTACCGCCCACCAGTGCCGCCCGCTCCTGACCTACACAATCGATCAGGATACTTGTGTCGGCTGTGGCCGCTGCCGGAAAAATTGCCCCACCGAAGCGATTGCCGGCGCGTCCAAAAAAGCCCACGCCATCGATCCGGTCAAGTGCATCAAGTGCGGCAAATGCCACACCGTCTGCAAATTCGACGCCGTCCTGGTGGACTAGAGGAGGGAAAGAAGCATGCCATTCATCCATTTGAATATCGACGGCCGCGAGCTCACCGGCATTGACGGCCAAATGATCGTCGATGTCGCGCGCGAAAACGGCATCGAAATCCCCACCCTCTGCCAGGACCCGCGCGTTGCCGCCTATGGCTCCTGCGGCGTCTGCCTCGTCGAAGCCGAGGGCATGCCCAGGCTCCTGCGCGCCTGCTCGACCCAGATCGGCGAGGGCATGGTCATTTCGACCGACACCCCGCGCGTCCGCGCCGCCCGCAAAATGGCGCTCGAGCTCCTTCTGAGCGATCACGACGGCGATTGCCGCCCGCCCTGCGTACTCGCCTGCCCCGGCAAAACCGACTGCCAAGGCTATGTCGGCCTGATCGCCAACGGTGAATACGCCGAAGCGCTCGAACTGATCAAGGAGCAACTCCCGCTCCCCGCCTCGATCGGCCGCGTCTGCCCGCATCCCTGCGAGGAAGCTTGCCGCCGCCAGCTCGTCGAGGAGCCGATCTCGATCGCCGCGCTCAAAGCATTCGCCGCCGATCAAGACCTGCACTCCGGCGACCCCTTCATGCCCGAACTTGCCGCCGACACCGGCAAGAGCGTCGCGATCGTCGGTGGCGGTCCGGCCGGTTTGACCGCGGCCTACTTCCTCCGCCGCGAAGGCCATGACGTCACGATCTACGACGGCATGCCCCAGATGGGCGGCATGCTGCGCTACGGCATCCCCGAATACCGCCTGCCGAAGGCCATCGTCGACGAAGAAGTCGACACGATCGCCTGCATGGGCGTGCAGATGCAGAACAACGTCAAGGTCGGCCGCGACGTGACGCTCTCCTCCCTGCAAGACCACTTCGACGCTACGATCGTCGCTGTCGGCGCGTGGAAAAGCACCGCCCTCCGCTGCCCTGGCGAAGACCTCCCCGGCGTGATCGGCGGCATCGACTTCCTGCGCGCCGTCACGCTCAACCAAGACATCTTTGCGGGCAAGCGCATCGCGATCGTCGGCGGCGGCAACACGGCCATGGACGCCTGCCGCACCGCCATTCGCCTCGGCGCTGAGAAAGTCTATAACGTCTACCGCCGCACCCGCGCTGAAATGCCCGCCGAAGAGATCGAGATCGTCGAAGCGGAAGAAGAAGGCATCGAATTCAAAAACCTGCGCAACCCGATCGAAATGACCGCCGACGCCAACGGCCGCGTCGCGCAGATACGCCTCCAGGTCATGGAGCTCGGCGAGTCCGACGCCAGCGGACGCCGTTCACCCGTCGCCGTCGCAGGCCAGGAAGAGACGATCGACGTGGACACCGTGATCATCGCGATCGGCCAGATCCTCGATCCCGCCGGCCTCGACGAACTCGAGCTGACCAAACGCAGCACGATCGCCGCCGATGAAAACAGCTTCCGCACGAACATCGACGGCGTTTTCGCCATCGGCGACGCCACGAACCGCGGCGCCAACATCGCGATCGCCGCGATCGGCGAGGGCAAACGCTGTGCCGCCGTCGTCGACAGCTTCCTGAACGGCGCGGTCGTCCCCTACAAAGCCCCCATACTCGTCGAACGCGAAGTGACAGAAGCCGACTTCGCCGATCGCGAAAAAGCCCCCCGCTGCACCATGCCCCACCTCCACCCCGCCGAACGCAAGGACAACTTCCACGAGGTCAACTACGGCCTCTCCGAAGAAGCCGCGCGCAAGGAGGCCTCCCGCTGCCTCGAATGCGGTTGCCACGATTACTTTGAGTGCAAACTCATCCACTACGCCAACGAATACGGCGCGAACCCGAAGCGGTTCAACGGCGACAAACACCAGCGCACCGTCGACGATACCCATCCCTACATCCACCGCAACCCCGACAAGTGCATCCTCTGCGGCCTTTGCGCCCGTGCCTGCGAAGAAGTGCTCGGCGTCACAGCCCTCGGCCTCGTCGGACGCGGCTTCGACACGATCGTCAAGCCCGCGATGGATCTCCCCCTGCGCGAGACGGAATGCGTCTCCTGCGGCACCTGTGTCGCCGTCTGCCCGACCGGCGCGCTCGGCGAACGCCGCGTTCACGCCAAGCAAGTCCCCGTTCGCGAAGAGGAAACCCACACGACCTGCTCGTTCTGCGGCGTCGGCTGCCAGACCAAGGTCGCGACGAAGGGCTGCATGCACACCCGCACCCTCCCCGACGAGGACAAAAACCCCAACGCCATCCTCTGCGTCCACGGTCGTTTCGGCCACAACGACGCGCTCGGCCAGCGCATCACCGCGCCCATGCTGAAGAAAAACGGCGCGTTCGAAGAAGTTTCCTTCGAGGAAGCCTTCATCGCCGCCGCCAAAAAGATGCAGGGCATCGCCGTGCGCAACGGCCGAGACGCCCTCGCGCTGTCGATTTCCGACCGCCTGACGAACGAAGAGATCTTCGCCGCCAAAGTATACGGCGAACGCGCCCTCCAGACGAGCCGCGTCTTCTCCTTCAACCGCGCGCCCAGCGCGATATCGGACATACTCGGCGTGAACGGCTCGACGAACGACTTCGACCAGCTCACGCGCACCGAGGTGATCCTCCTGGTCGGCAGCGACATCCGCCGCCCGCACCTGATCGCCGGCATGAAGGTCAAAGAAGCCGTCCAAAACGGCGCCAAGCTGATCGTCGTCAACCCCTTTGACTCCGCCGCCGACGATCTGTGCGCGCTCAAAGTCCCGACCGACGACGACACGACCGCCCTGAAGCAACTGTTGAAGGCGTCGCTCGAATTGACGAAGCAATCCCCCGCGGGCCTCGACGCCCTCCAAGCTTCCGTCGAAAGCGTCTCGGCCTCCGACGACGCAAAGGCTGCCGCCGCACTCTACATGAACGCCAAAAAAGCCGTCGTCGTCTACGAGGAAAAAGCCCTCACCGACGAGGCCAAACGCATGCTGCTGTCGATCGCCGCCCTCCGCGGCAATCTCAACAGCCCGCGCAACGGCGTCATCCAGCTCGTCCAGAACGCGAACAGCCAGGGCCTCGCGCAGATCGGCATCACGTCTGCCGGAGTCCTCGACAGCGTCAAAGGCCTCGTCGTCCTCGGCGAAAACCCCGAAACCCTCCCCACTGGCCTCGAATTCCTCTGCGTCGCCGACGCCTACTGGACACCCGCCTGCGACAAAGCCGACCTCGTGCTGCCGCTCTGCCTCTACACCGAGTCGAACGGCACCGCGACGAACACCGTCGGCAAAGTCCAGGAGATCCACCAAGCCCTCGTGTCGCCCAGCGGCCTTTCGAACCTCGACGTGATCGCCGGACTCGCGCAATGCTCGGGCTACACACTGCCCTTCGCCGACGAGTTCGACGCATGGCACGCCTTGACCCGCAGTGTTCCAGCCTACGTCGACGTCACGGACGCCTCGCCTTGCACCGCGCAGGCCGCCCTCGACATCCGGCTCGGCGCCGTCACGGATGCCAAGCTCCTCGCGCCCCACAGCAACACGAACGCCCTCTACCGCGAGCTGCTGTAAGCGTACGCGCTTTTTAAAAAAAGCTGCGCAAAACTAGAGTACGCGCTTTTTGAAAAAAGCTGCGCAAAAACTTTT
>JAVBLF010000076.1:0-28533 GCA_031553675.1 Eubacteriales bacterium
CGTGATCATGTTCTTGACGTAGTCGGCGTGGCCGGGGCAGTCGACGTGCGCGTAGTGGCGCGTTTCGGTCTGGTATTCGACGTGCGACGTGTTGATCGTGATCCCGCGGGCCTTTTCTTCGGGCGCTTTGTCGATGTCTTCATACTTCATCGCCGTCGCGTTGCCGAATTTCGCCAGCGTCATCGTGATCGCCGCCGTCAGCGTCGTCTTGCCGTGGTCGACGTGTCCGATCGTTCCAACATTTACGTGCGGCTTATTCCGCTCAAACTTTGCCTTCGCCATTGCGGGGGTCCTCCTTCATTGGTACGTGCATTTTTCCTTACTTTCTTTGAAAAGAAAGTAACAAAGAAACTTTCATGCGCCTGCGGCGCCCCCGAAACGCCCGCCATACCCGCGGCGGGCATTTCGTCGTTGCTTTTCTGCGAATGCGCCATGCCGGTTACGCGCAGAAAGCAAGGGAGCTATCTAAGCAAGTTCTCCCATATAGGGATTCCAAAGGGCCTTAGGCCCTTTGGTCTGGGGTTTGGGGAATGAAATTCCCCAACGTCCCCCCCGTATCGAACCTTGCCCGTAATTTTTTCCGCGATGTTCTTCGGAACCTCTTCGTAGTGATCGAACTGCATCGAGTAGTTGCCGCGCCCCTGGGTGCGGGAGCGGAGGTCGGTCGCGTAGCCGAACATTTCGGAGAGGGGGCAGAGGGCACGGATGGCCTGGATGCCGCCGGTGCGCGCTTCCATGCCTTCGACGCGGCCACGGCGTGCGTTCAGGTTGCCGATGACGTCGCCCATATAGTCTTCGGGGACGATGACTTCGACCTTCATGCACGGTTCGAGCAGAACGGGGTTGGCCTTGGCCATGGCTTCTTTGAAGGCCAGGGAACCGGCGATCTTGAAGGCCATTTCGCTCGAGTCGACTTCGTGGTAGGAGCCGTCGATCAGGGTGACCTTGAAATCGACGACTTCGTAACCGCCCAGCACGCCCGAGCGCGAAGCTTCCTGGATGCCCTGGTCGATCGGGGCGATGTATTCCTTCGGAATGACGCCGCCGATGATCTTGTTGTCAAAGGCGTAACCGACGCCGGCCTCGTTGGGCTCGATCTCGATCACGCAATGTCCGTACTGGCCGCGGCCGCCGCTCTGGCGGACGTAGCGCCCTTCGGCCTTGACCTTTTTGCGAATGGTTTCGCGGTAGGCGACCTGGGGTTTGCCGACGGTGGCTTCGACTTTGAATTCGCGCATGAGGCGGTCGACGATGATGTCGAGGTGCAGTTCGCCCATGCCCGCGATGATGGTCTGGCCGGTTTCTTCGTCGGTGTAGGTCTTGAAGGTCGGGTCTTCCTCGGCGAGCTTGACAAGCGCCATGGTCATCTTGTCCTGACCGGCTTTTGTCTTGGGCTCGATCGCGACCTGGATGACCGGGTCAGGGAAGGTCATCGATTCCAGAATGACGGGTTTTTTCTCGTCGCAGAGCGTATCGCCCGTCGTGACGTCCTTGAAGCCGACGGCGGCGGCGATGTCGCCCGCGTAGACTTTGTCGATCTCGGAGCGGCTGTTGGCGTGCATCATCAGGATGCGGCCGATGCGCTCGCGCTTGCCCTTGGTCGAGTTGAAGACGTAAGAGCCCGATTCGAGCGTGCCCGAGTAGACGCGGAAGAAGGCCAGCTTGCCGACGAAGGGGTCGGTCATAATCTTGAACGCCAGCGCCGAGAAAGGTTCTTCGTCCGAGCTGTGGCGCACCATCTCGACTTCTTCGTCCTTGACGTCGGTGCCCTTGATGTCGGGAATGTCGGTCGGGGCGGGCATGAATTCGACGATGGCGTCGAGCAAGGGCTGTACCCCCTTGTTGCGGTAGCTCGTGCCGCAGCAGACGGGCACCATTTCGTTGGCGATCGTGGCCTTCCGGATGGCGGCGACGATCTCTTGCTCGTTCAACTCTTCGCCGCCGAGGTATTTCTCGAGAAGCGCTTCATCCTGCTCGGCGACGGCTTCGATCAAGATCATGCGGTATTCGTCGGCGAGATCCTGCATGTCGGCCGGAATATCGAGCACTTCGGTCGTCTTGCCTTCGTCATCGCGGTAATAGGTGGCGTTCATGCGAATCAGGTCGATGATGCCGACGAAATCGCCCTCTTTGCCGATCGGGAGCTGGATGGGGATGGCGTTAGCGCCGAGGCGGTCTTTCATCATGTCGACGACATGAAAGAAGTCCGCGCCGGTGATGTCCATTTTGTTGACGTAGGCCAGGCGGGGAACGCCATAGGTCGTCGCCTGGTGCCAGACGGTTTCGCTCTGGGGCTCTACGCCGCCCTTGGCGCAGAAGACAGCGACGGCGCCGTCGAGTACGCGCAGCGAGCGTTCGACCTCAACCGTAAAATCGACGTGCCCGGGGGTGTCGATGATGTTGATGCGGCAGCCCTTCCACTGTGTGGTCGTCGCGGCCGAGGTGATCGTGATGCCGCGTTCCTGCTCCTGTTCCATCCAGTCCATCGTGGCGCCGCCCTCGTGGGTTTCGCCGGTTTTGTGGATGCGGCCGGTGTAGAAAAGGATGCGCTCCGTCGTCGTGGTTTTGCCCGCGTCGATGTGCGCCATGATGCCGATGTTTCTTGTATTCTGCAGCGTGTACTCTCTGGGCATGCTGCTTCTCCTTTCGGTTCAACCGGGCTTCTTGCCCGTACTTCCTAAAAAAGTCCCCATTCTCCACGTCTATGTATATGGCGATCATAGTTCGATTGATGATGCCCAATGACCGCGAGTTTTACACAAAACATTGAAAAGCGGCATACACCAGGCATGCCGCTTGCAAATCGCTTGCGAATGAAATCGATGAGATTACCAACGGTAGTGAGCGAAGGCTTTGTTGGCCTCGGCCATTCTGTGGGTATCTTCCTTTTTCTTGTAAGCGGATCCGGTCTGGTTGGCGGCATCCATGATCTCCGCAGCCAGGCGGGCATTCATGGTCTTTTCGCCGCGCGCGCGCGAGTAATTGACCAGCCAGCGGATACCGAGAGTTTGGCGGCGTTCCGTGCTGACCTCGAGCGGAACCTGGTAGGTTGCGCCGCCCACGCGGCGGGACTTGACTTCGAGCATGGGCATGACGTTGGCCATGCACTTTTCGAACACATCGGCCGGTTCCTGGCCCGCTTTTTCCTTGATGATGTCAAACGCTTCATAAACGCACTTCTGTGCAGCGCCGCGCCGACCGTCGAGCATGATCTGGTTGATCAGCTTCGTGACGATGACTTTGCCGTAAATCGGATCGGCGAGCACTTCGCGCTTGGGGATTCCTCCACGCCTTGGCATATCGTCTCTCCTCCTTACTTGCTGCTCTTCGGACGCTTGGCGCCGTAGAGCGAACGGGACTGCATACGCCCCGCGACGCCCGCTGTGTCGAGCGCGCCGCGAATGACGTGGTAACGGACGCCAGGGAGATCCTTGACGCGTCCGCCGCGGATGAGGACAACGCTATGCTCCTGGAGGTTGTGGCCGACGCCGGGGATGTAGGCCGTGCCTTCCATGTGGTTGACGACCTTGACGCGCGCGATCTTGCGCAGGGCCGAGTTCGGCTTCTTGGGCGTCATGGTACGGACCGCCATGCAGACGCCGCGCTTTTGCGGGCATTCCTGCAACACAGGGGATTTCGACTTATACACAGGGCTTGTGCGGCCCTTGCGGACAAGCTGGTTGATGGTTGGCATTGTCTGGGGTTCCTCCTCTCGAAGATGCGCTGCCGACGGTGCACCGCCCTGTCATGGCGTGCGCTTGGCAGCTAGAAGACATGGTCTTGGCGGACGCGCCGTTTTATCGTTCCGGGCGCGCATCGCGGCGGAAGGCCACCCCCTCGGCGCTGTACACGGGCGCCGGGCGCAGGGCGTTTGACCTGTCCGCATGATATTGGTAAAACCCATTGCAACCCCAACGGGTTTTATTCGAATTTCATATGCTCCCTTCGTACGGAGCATTGCACACAAGGATCAGTTTAACATCGCGCGCATCGCTTGTCAATCGATTTGTTTCGCATTTGATCGGGGCGCAGAGCGCATATCATCAGGCATTTCGCGGGTTTTTGTCCCTTTTGAAGGCGCGGCAGCATTCCACAAAATGGCAGGCCAGCCGCATTTCGCCTCGAAACGCGACGTGCGCGTAACTTCCGAAACAAAGGCCCAGCGCCATACCGCCCTCCCAGCTTTCCCCGGTGGCGGCCTTTTTCGTCCGCAAGGCCGGTGGCAACGGCGTGTCGATTTCGCTGTGGTGGAATTCGTGATGGCGAAAGCGCCTTCCTTTGGGGCCGATAGGCGCGTTGGCCAGCAGCTCGCTCTCGACGTAGCCGAAATGTCGGGACAGCCGCTTTCCTTGCTTGGCCACACCCGAAAAAATGCCGCACATCGCATGGGTTTCGCCGTCGATCTCTAAGCCTTCCATTAAATACATGCAGCCGCCGCACTCGGCAAAGATCGGCACGGCCCGTTCGAAAGCCGCGCGAACCGACTGTTTCATGCTTTCGTTCGCGGCCAATGCACCGGCAAAGACCTCCGGAAAGCCTCCGCCGATGTAGACGCCCTCGCAATCGGGCAGCGCTTTGTCCGCCATCGGGCTGAAATCGACGAGTTGCGCGCCCAGCTTTTCGAGTATGCGCAAATTGTCGGCATAATAAAAGTTGAACGCTTTGTCGCGGGCGACGGCGATGCGAACCCTCTCACCCCCACAAATCGGCTCCAGCGCAAGCGGGGCTTCGTCGAGCGGCGGCGCAGAGGCTGCGATCGCCTCCAGCGCGGCCAGATCGATGAACGCTTCGGCCAGCTCTCCCAAACGCGCGATTTTGCGATCGGCGTCGAGAAGCTCGCTCTCGGGCAGGATGCCGAGCTGACGGCTCTCGATCGAAAGGCCCTCCTCGGCGGGCAGGTAGCCCAGGCAGGCGAAGCCCGCCGCTTCGACCGCCGTTCGCAGCGTCTCGTAATGCCGTTCCGATCGGATTTTGTTGAAGATCACGCCGCGGATCTCGGCCTTTCCGAAATCGCGCAGGCCGGTCAGGATCGCCGCCGCCGTCGCTGCCATGCCGCGCGGGTCGAGTACGACGACGATCGGCGCGCCGATCCAGGAGGCGATCTGTGCGGTCGAAGCTTCCGTCGTGCCGCCCAGACCGTCGTAAAGCCCCATGACGCCCTCGATCACCGAGAGGTCGGCCCCCGCGCCGTATTCGCAGACGAGCTGCCGGGTGCTTGTCTCGTCCATCAAGAAGCCGTCGAGGTTGATGGCATCCCGGCGGCAAATCCGCGCGTGATACGCGGTGTCGATGTAGTCCGGCCCCACCTTAAAGGGCTGCACGCGCAAACACCGCGCCGTCCATGCGCGCAACAGAGCCATGCATACCGTGGTTTTGCCACTCCCGCTGTGCGGAGCGGCGATAACGATTCGCTTCATCGTCACGTCCTATCGTTCCGTTTCTTCGTTCGTAACCGTTGCGCTGCACACGAATCAAAGGTTGGTATCTGCTGGCGGAACAAGATGGGTTTTCCAAGCGGGCGATTGATAATGCGAATTAAGGGTTACCAACCTAACGTATCGCGAGGCTGTTTTGCTGCAACGGGCGATTTATAATAGCCCCTACAGGTGCACAAACAAAGTTATCGGTATGTAGGGGCGATTATCAATCGCCCGCGCACCATAAGGATCATCCCATTTTTGCCTGAACGAAGTTCAACTCTTGATTCGCATAGATAATCGCCCGCTGCATCAAAACGGCCTCTGAACACGCTGCGGTTGCTAATCCTTGATTCACGTTCTGTGTCAATTATTATTGTTCGATCTGTTGCTATGTGATGGTCACATTCATCTCTGCCCAAATTTGGGAAAACGTGATACTATAGTATCCAGAGGAATGGAAGTGTATTTGCGTCGTTTCGCACACGCATCGGAAAGGGGCTTTCTATTTGTACGGCAATCTGATCGACCTTCATGCGCACATCCTGCCCCATTTGGATGACGGCGCGCGCAACATCATCCAGAGTGTCGCGATGGCGCGCGCCGCCGTCCACGACGGAATCCGCACGGTCGTCGCGACGACACACTTTTACGAAAACCGCTCGCGCGGACTTTTGGGCCGCCGCCTGGAGGCGCTCACGGCACTGCGCGAAACGCTTCACCGCGAAGAGATCCCGCTCGAAGTGCTGCCGGGCTTCGAGGTCAATGCGACGCACTCGCTTCTGACCCGCCGATCGCTCGGGAGCCTCTCGCTGGCTGGAACGCGTTGGATCCTGCTCGAACGCCCTTACGTCTACGGCGACGAGTTTGACGCCGTGGCCGACTTCGCGTTCGCCCAGGGCCTCACACCCCTGATCGCCCATCCAGAGCGCTATTCGGACTTTACCGCCGATCCGCGCCCGCTGGAAAAGTGGACGAAGCGCGGCGCATGGTGCCAAATCACCGCGACCGCCTTGATCGGGCAGCACGGCGGCGACACGCAAAAGTGGTGTCTTCGCGCGATCGAAGACGGCCTCGTCCACATCGTCGCGACGGACATGCACAACCTCGGCAGCCGTGCCCCCAAATTGCAAGCCGCCGCCGAACTCGTCGAAAAGGAATTCGGCGCCGAAACCGTGCGCAAACTCTTCTACACCAACCCGGGCCGCTTGCTAGGCCGTCGCCTGTAGCCCCTCGATTCGCCCGAACGGAGTGAAGGGTGAAAGTGATGGAGTTTGAAGTTTTTTGCGCAGCTTTTTTTCAAAAAAGCGCGTACCCTATGCTTCCTCGGTTTTCCGTTTCTCCCGCGACTCGTTGACGAGGTGGATGATCTTGTCCGGATGCACGGCGCCCGCAAGACGGATGCTGTCGTCGATCGCGACGAAGGGCAGTTCGTAGCCCTCGGCGAGGAGACCGGCGATCTTGGGGTATTTCGCGGGCATCTCGGGGGTCCAGTCCATGAATTGCAGGCGGATCTCGTCTTGCATGTCGCACTTCATGATGTAGTCGGCCAGGTTTTTGAACTGCTCGACGTCGCTGAGGGGCGCGCTGTGACCGTCGCAGCCGCCGCAGGACGAGCCGCATCCGGCGTCGCCGTGGTCGTGGTCGTGCCCGCATCCTGCGTGCTGATGGTCGTGCCCGCAGCCTGCGTGCTCATGGTCGTGGCCGCAACCGCCGTGATCGTGGCCGCATCCTGCTTGCGCGCGGGGCGCGCGGGTGCCGATGATCGTAATGACGCTTTTGTCCATGTTGTCTCCTTATGCCGCATGCGGCGGACGTTTGGGTAAGATAGTTTCAGTATAGCACAGCAGCGGCCGCGTTTCAAAGCGCTTACGCTGCCCACAAAGGAGCTTTTGCCATGTCTTCCTTCTTGAACGAAGAAAAAGCCACCTGTCCCGAATGCAAGGCGGAATCGCGTTTTGGCGCCTACCGTTTCATCGACGCGATTAGCGAACCTGAGCTCAAGGAACGCGTCCTCGACGACAGCCTCTTTGGCTGGAAATGCCCGTCTTGCGGCTATGCCTGCCGCGTCTATTACGACACCGTGATCCACGACGCGAACAAGTCCTATGCCGTCACGCTCGAAAGCGCGCCGGATGCGCGAAGTCTGCCGCTCGACGATCGCATGCAAGCCCTGCCCAACCGCGATCGACTGCGCCTCGTGACGTCGGGCGTCGAACTCAAGGAAAAAATCCGCATCTTTGACGCCGATCTCGACGATCGCGCGCTCGAAGGCTACAAGTGTTTTCTGCTCGGCAACCTCGAAATCGCCGAGGGCAGCCAAGCGCCCGACGCATTCGTGTTCGATTCGCTCGACGGCGATCAGATCCAATTCACCGCCTACGCGGACGGCAAACGGCTCGGCCTCTTCGCCGCGCCCGACACCGTCTATCGTTCGATGGCGCAGGATCTTCTCGCCGCGTATGGTCCGGAGCGCGACGAAGCTTTCCTCGCCGTCGACATGCGTTGGGCGCTCGAAGCCTTCAAGGAGATCGCCCATGCGTAACGATCCGTTTTGCGCCATGCCCAAGGGCAGCACAGGCATCGCGCTGGGCGTCGAACGCCACTTTACCGCGACGGGCATCGTGATCGACGATCAAAACCGCGCCCTCCTGATCCGCCACAAAAAACTGGGCGTTTGGCTGCCTCCGGGCGGTCACGTCGAGCCGAACGAGACGCCCGATGTCGCCGTGCTGCGCGAGATCTGGGAGGAGAGCGGCGTCCTCGCCACCCTGCTGCCCAACGGCGAAGACCATGCCGCCGGCGACGAATGGGCCGAAGTGCTGCATGCCCCCTTTGCGGTCCTGCTCGAAGACATCGGGCAACGCGGGGTCCATTTCCACATCGACCTCGTCTACCTCTGTGCGGCGCGCGGGCAAGAAGGCGCGTCCAACCCCGAAGAAAACACCGATCTGCGTTGGATGACGCTGCGCGAAGTCGAGGCGCTCGACGACGGCGCGATCTACCACAACGCGCGGCATCTGATCGTGAAAGCACTGCGGGGCCGCGCATGAGCCCCGCCGCGCAATACGAAGCGCTCCTGGCGTGGTGCCGCGGCAAGGGCCGCCTGAGCGTCGCCTTTTCGGGCGGCGCCGACTCGTCGCTCTTGATCCGCGCCGCTTCGGAAGCGCTCGGCGAAAACGCCCTCGCTTTGACGGCGCGTGCCGCCATGCTCGCGCGTCGGGAAGCCGAAGACGCCGTCCGTTTCGCCCAAGACTGCGGCATCAAGCACGAGTGGGTCGAACTCGATGTCGCCGCCGTTCCGCATTTTTTTGAGAACCCGCGCGATCGCTGTTACCACTGCAAGATGGCCATCATGTCGGCCTTGCTCGCGCGCGCCGAGGCATGCGATCGCCTCCCCCTCTGCGAAGGCAGCAACCTCGACGACCTTGGCGATGTCCGCCCGGGGCGCCGCGCTATCGAAGAACTCGGCGTCGCAAGCCCCTTTTTGGACCTCGGCATCGGCAAAGCCGAGATCCACGCGATCGCCCGCCTCCTCGCTTTGCCGAGCGCGGACAAGCCCAGTTTTGCCTGTCTGGCGTCGCGCGTGCCCTACGACACGCCGATCACCATCGCCATGCTGCGGCAGATCGACGAGGCCGAAGACGCGCTTTTGGCGCTTGGTTTTGCGCAACGCCGCGTCCGGCACCACGGAAGCATCGCCCGCATCGAGCTGCCCGAAGCCGACATGCCCCACGCCCTGGCCCACGCCAAAGCCATCGAATCGGCGCTGCAAGATCTCGGCTTCGCGTATGTCTGCCTTGACCTCGGCGGCTTCGTGACCGGAAAACTCAATCGATCCTAATTCCGTCGGAAAGGAACCGCTATGTCAAAGAAACTCATGCTCGTCGGCACAGGCTCGACCGTCGGCAAAAGCGTTCTCTGCGCCGCGTTTTGCCGCATCTTCGCGCAAGAAGGTTGGAGCGTCACGCCGTTTAAGTCGCAGAACATGTCCAACAACTCCTACATCACCGCCGACGGCCGCGAGATGGGCCGCGCGCAGGTCATGCAAGCCGAGTGCGCCGGAAAAGCCCCCGACGCCCGCATGAACCCGATCCTGCTCAAACCGGCCAGCGATCGGCGTTCCCAGCTCGTGTTCAACGGCAAGGTCCGCGATACCCTCGACGCCCGCGAATTCTACGCCATGAAAGACGAACTACGCGGCGATCTCCTCGCGATCTTCGACGAACTCGCCGCCAACTGCGATCTCATGGTCCTCGAAGGCGCGGGCAGCCCCGCCGAGATCAACCTAAAGGAAAACGACCTCGTCAACATGGGCATGGCCAAGATGGCCCAAGCCCCGACCCTGCTCGTCGGCGACATCGACAAAGGCGGCGTCTTCGCGTCGCTCTACGGCACGGTCATGTTGCTCGATCCCGACGAGCGCGCGCTGATCAAGGGCTTTTTGATCAACAAATTCCGCGGTGATCCGGCGCTGCTCGAAGACGGTTTGCGGCAGATCGAAGAGCTGACCGGCATCCCCGTTTTGGGCGTCATCCCTTACTTTGACCTGACGCTCGACGACGAGGACAGCGCCGACGCACTGCCCCGTTTTCGCGGCCTCTCAGACGGCATCGATGCCGGTGCGCTGCGCGCCATGAACCTCGACGTCGCTTTCCTCCAGATCCCCTACCTGTCGAACTTCACCGACGTCAACGCGCTTGCCCTCGAACCGGGCGTCACCGTGCGCTTCGTCGAGCCGGGGGAAGCCCTCGGGCAGCCCGATCTGATCGTCATTCCCGGCAGCAAGAGCACGATCCATGCCGCCCAAACCCTGAAGGACAAGGGCTGCTTTGAACAGATCCGTGCCGCCCATGCAGCCGGATCCCATGTGTTCGGCATCTGCGGCGGCTACCAGATCCTCGGCACGCGCATCGAGGACCCTTTGCACAGCGAATCCGAGCGCGACGGTTGCGACGGCATCGGTTTGCTCGACGTCGAGACGATCTTCTCGGGCGACAAGACGACGACGCTGTCCGCGGGCACCGAGTCCCGCTTCGCCACCACGGTCAAGGGTTATGAGATCCACATGGGCGAGCAACGCCTCGCGCCCGGCACGAAGCCCTTTTTGACCCATGACGACGGCAGCACCGACGGCGCGATCTCCGCCGATGGGCGCGTGATCGGCACCTACTACCACGGCATCTTCGACAACGGCGCCTTTACGCGCGCGCTCGTCAACGCGATCCGCGCCGAAACAGGCCGCCCCGTCTGCGACGCCCCTCTCGTCGATTATGCCGCTTTCAAGCAAAGTCAGTACGACAAGCTGGCCGATCACGTTCGGCAGCACGTCGATATGGACGCCATCCGCCACATCATCGAAGCGGGCGTCTGAAGCGGCCATCGAAGAAGCAAAACCGAGAGCGCCCTCCATGGGCGCTTTTTATATGCGTAATATGAGATGTTATCAATTTGTAAACATTTTCGCCTCCGATTCCTCCTGCTTGCAGGGACAAATCCTGATTTGGCAAGGCTCCGTTTGTGTAAGTAATTACCATGTTCCGAACGTTTTCACTTATTGTATAATTAGTGGTGTTACAAGACCCATTTCCCAACCATCCAGAAGCAGCGCAAAGGAGATGCGAACATGAAAGAACATGCACCCAGGACACGCGCGCTCGCACGCGCCGTCGCGATGGGCCTGACCGCGGCACTCGCCTTGGGTGCGGTCGCGTCGTTTGCCGACACGATCGTCTACCAAAGCGGAAAAGCGGTCATCGGCCCCGTCCACGCGCCGGAAAATCCACAGTATCCGCCTTACCCGCAGCCCTCTGTCGTCCCTGTCATGCCGCAGCCCTACTGCCCCGCCCCGACCGATGAGCCGGAGCAAAGCCTCACCCTGTACGTCAACGGCAGAAGGGTCGATCGCCCGCTCTACTTCCAAGGCCGGACCTTGCTGCTTCCCGTACGCGTCATCGCCCGCAGCGGTGGCTGGAACTACAGCTACAAGAGCGGCACCGCCACACTGACCCGAGGCGACGACCGCATCGCGATCTCGGTCTGGGAGAAATCATACCGCAAAAACGGCGCGACCCGCGCGCTTGCCGGTTACAGTGAACTGATCGGGGACGCGTTGTACGCGCCCTGGCAGTTCTTCGTCAATGCGCTCGGCATGAAGGTCAAGATCGGGGATACCTACGTCAAAGTGACGGCCAATGCGTCCTCTTCGACGAGCAGCACGTACACCCTGAAGGTCAATGGCCACACCAGCCCCCACGCGCCCTACTACCGCGGCAAAACCCTCATGCTCCCGTTGCGCTTCACGGTCGAGTCCCTCGGCTACAGCTACTACATCGACCCGGTCGAGCGCCGCGCCGTCTTCAGCGCCAAGGGCATCGACAGCTTCATCTACTGGGAACAGAACTGCTATCCCGTCGATAACCGCTACGTCTCACTCGAGCGCGCGCCCGAAGTCAAAAACGGCGTGATCTTCGTACCGTCGAGCTTCGTCAGCCAGGCGCTGAAATGCGCGGTCAAAGTCTCAGGCTCGAAAGTCACCGTCACTCGCTGAACACAAAAAAGTGCCCCACTCGGGCACTTTTTTTGCTGCGAGCGCTATCGTTTGGCGATCATCTCGATCTCGATCCGCGCGCCCAAGGGCAGGGCTGCCACACCGATCGTCGTTCGGGCGGGATAGGGCGCGGAGAAGATCGTCTGGTACACCTCGTTCATGGCGGCGAAATCGCCCATGTCAGTCAAAAAGACATTGACCTTCTGCACAGCGCTTTCCTCCAGACCGGCAGCAGCCAGCACCTCCAGCAGGTTTTCGAAGCTCCGCCTGGTTTGCGCGGCGATGCCGCCTTCGACGAGTTGTCCCGTCGCGGGATCGAGCGGCGTCTGTCCAGAGAGAAAGATCAGTCCTTCTGCATCGACGCCGTGGGAATAGGGGCCGATCGCGACGGCCTTTTCCGATTGAATGGGTTTGCGCGGCATGGGTTCCCTCCGATTCGCTCATTGGTAGGGCCGCATGTCGGCCGGGCGCGGCAAGGCAAAGGCTTTGCTGCCGAAGGCCAGCATGCTTCCGTTCGAGGAAATGCCGGGGGCGTTGAGTATGCTCGAAGCCGAAAGCCCTGCGTCATTCGTGATCATCGCGCGGGTCATGTTCTTCGCGTCGTTGAGATGCAGGCTCAGCGTGCCCTGGAGTGTCGATTTCGAATCCTCCGACAACACGTTGATGAAGTAAGGTTCCGCGACGCCGACGATCGGCGCGTAGTTGTCGTACAGCTTGATCGGCCTGCCGTTGTCGAGGCGGAAAAACCCGTCGTTGCGCGAAACGAATATCCGCCCGCCGACGATCCTGACGTCGAGTATGCTGCCACCATCGGAAAAGAGGACAGTCATATTCTTTTTCGCGTCATAGGCGAGTATGCGGGATTTCGCCGTGTCGAGGCAGATCACGCGCCCCCCCACATAGCCGCACGGATTGCCCGTGATCGACGACAGCAGCTTTGTCGTCTTTCCGGACGCGGGATCGTAGCGGAAGAGGTTGGGCTTGCTGGCGAGGTCGGCATAGTACAGCCCCTTCGCATCGCCCCAAAACGGCGCGCTCTTCGTTGGGATGATCGTATGTTTGATCTGCCCGTTGTCGACGTTGTAGCTGAACCAGGTCTCTTCGTTTTTCTCCGCCGTTTTGCCAAAGCCGACGACATAGCGTCCCACATAGTAGACGCCGTTCATCGCCCCTTGTGCGATGACGGAAGTCTTGCTTGCCGCCGATGCCGTGATTAAACCGCTTTCCGACGAGACGGCAACTTTGTCATACTGGAGGAAAATTTGCTTTGCGCCCGAAGCCGCGACGAAGCGCGGCGCGTCGTCGGCCGCGATCGATCCCAGGCCAGACAGCGTCAGAAAGAGCGCACAAAGAACAGGCAGAACTTTTTTCATGGTCACACCACTTTCCATAAACTCCGGCGGCAGCCATTTTCTGCCGCCGGCTTGCTTCACACATTCATCAGGGCTTCAAACGCATCAGCTCAATACGCGCGCATCTCGGCCGTTGTCGGCATGCTGAATTCGTAAAAGGGCATGGCTTGGTTGAAGCGGTTGAACGCCATGCGCGTTCCGTCTTTCGACAGGCCGGGCGACATGAGGTAGCCGTCCGTCGGGCCGGTTTCGATGCTGCCGATCTCGCCGTAACGGTTGTTTTTCGTGTCGTTGAGGTAGTAGGTCAGCGTACCGCTCGCGAGCACGCCGTCGTCGCTGTCACTCGTCGCGTTGATGAAGTAGGGTTCGACGATCGCGAGGATGGGCGCATACTGGTCGTAGAGCAAGCGCAGCTTTCCGTTCACGAGGCGGTAGAGTCCATCGCTGCGCGAGATGAAGATCTTCTGGTTGACGACCGTGGCATCGTTGATGCCGGTCTTGCTGCTGTAGAGCACTTTCAGGTTCTTCTGGCTGTCGTAGGAGATCACGCGGTTGTTGCGAAAGTCCATGCAGATCAAACGACCGTCGATATAGCCGCGCGGCTGCCCAGTGACCGACGACAATAGTTTCGTCGATTTGCCGGTCTTCGGACTGTAACGGAAGATGTTGGGCTTCGTCGCGTAGTCGGCGTAGTAGAGCCCTTTGTCGTCGCCCCAGAAGGGGGAGTTGTTCCATGGGATGATCTTGTAGCTGATCTTGCCGGTATCGACGTTGTAGCTGTACCAGTAATGGTGGCCTTTTTCGGGAAAATTGCTGTAGCTGATCACGTAGCGTCCCGCGTAGAAGATCTCGGCGATCCCCTCTTTTGCGAGGGTGTACTGGCGATTCTTCGCTTCGTAGGCTGTCGTGATCGGTCCGTCCGCCGTCACGACGACCTCCCCGATCTTGAGGTAGATCTGCCCCGGACCCGGGCCACCTTTCAGGGCAATGGGCGAGTCCGTCGCAAGCGCGGCGATGGGCATGATCGCGAGTAGCAGTGCTGTGAGAGCCGCGAACCATTGACGTTTCATGATTTCCATCCTTTCTCAGTGCAGTGCGATATATCGATCGCGGCATATCCAAATAATCGCACACTACAATGTATTCGAGTATGCCGCGCAAATTCCTTCCATAATTACAATTATTTTTCACTAAATCCGCTTTTTATCAAGCGAACCGCTTTCACGCTCCCCTGGCCCCTTCCCCCTGTATATGCACATTATAGCATCTTTCAAATCGGAAAATCGTGAACGCACTGCGAACGAAGTGTTACGGAATCGAAAACAAATGCTGGAAAGCGCAAAAACGCCCCCGCGGACTTCGTCCTTCGGGGGCTCGCATGCGATGTTTCGGTTTGTTTTGTCTCGATGGCGTTTCGCTAGGGGATCGAATCGGCCAAATCGCCCTCGCAGCTGATCGTGTGCGCCTGCCAGGGGATGACCTTGCCGCTGTTTTGCATCGCCTTGGTCACGGCGTTCACGATGCCCGCGCAGCAAGCGACTTCCATGCGCAGCACCGTCACAGACTTGATCTCGTTGCGCGACAAGATGTCCGTCAGTCGGGCCGCATAGTCCCTGTCGTCGAGCTTGGGGCATCCAAAAAGGGTCACGCGGCTCCGCATGAAATCCTTGTGGATGCCCGCGTAGGCATAGGCCACGCAGTCCGCCACGACCAAAAGATGCGCGTTCTGCAAAAATGGCGCGTGGGGGGACACCAGGGCAAGCTGCACCGGCCAATGGCGCAGCCCCAATTGTTCGCCTTCGCCGTTGTCCGGGTCGTTGCGGGGGGCGCCTTCCCGATCGGGATGGAAGACCGTGATGTGGATCGCCCCCGCCGGACAGGTCGGCAGGCAATTGCCCAGCCCTTCGCAGTAGTCGTCGTCCAGGAGGGCCGCCTTGCCGTCCACCATGCCGATCGCGCCGCCTTCGCAGACCTCGGCGCACAGGCCGCAACCCGTACACGCCCCCCGATCGATTTCGACGATCGCTCGTTTCATCTTTCGTCCTCCCTCCATATACAATCAGTATACAGGTTTCCGGCGCAAAAGTCAGGACTTGTGCCGATTTTTTACATCATCGGCGCAAAGACCCGCAACACATCCTGGATCAGCTTGACGTACCACGGGCGCTTCTTCCATTCCTCCAGCACGATCTCTTCGCTCATGTCGAGGGTCGCGCGGATGTCTCCGTCGATCTCGCTGACGAGCGGCGAACCGCAAGTCCATACCGCGTCCTCGTAATGGAGGTAAAAACTGCGAAAATCCATGTTGACGCTGCCGATCAAAGCGCTCGTCCCGTCGGCGGCGATCATCTTGGCATGGATGTAACCGGGCGTGTACTCGTAGACCCGCACGCCCGCCTGCAAAAGCTCGCCGTAAAACGAACGCGTCACCATATGGACGTACCAATGGTCAGGGATGTGCGGCACGATGATGCGAACGTCCACGCCGCTGCGCCCCGCCAAACAGAGCGCGTCCAACAGGTCGTAGTCGAGCACGAGGTAGGGCGAGGTCATGTAGCAGCTTTTCCGCGCGTCGCTCACCATGAGCTTGAAGAGGTCGAGCGCCGGATTCTTCGGGTTGTTCGCCGGCCCGTCCATCATAGGCTGAAAGAAACCTGGCGCCTCCGTCACATGGCAGCGCGGCCGGAAGGGCTCGTAATCCTCGGTGATCGTCCGCCGCGTCATGTCCCACATCTGCAAAAAGGTCACGGTCAAGCCCCATGCGGCGTCTCCGCGCAACCGAACGCAGGTATCCTTCCAGTGCCCGTGCTTTTCGACGAGGTTGGCGTATTCGTCGGCCAGGTTGCAGCCACCCGTGTGCGCGACGTCGCCGTCGATGACGGCGATCTTCTGGTGGTTGCGGTAGTTCATGTAGAGCGCCTGGATGTAGCGCGTCGTCTTGTTGAAGACCTGGACCTGGATGCCTTCGGCGCGCATCTTTTCCATGTCCTTGCGCGGGATCGTCACGATGCTGCCCAGGTCGTCGTACATCAGGCGGATGTCCAGCCCCTGCGCCGCCTTGATGCGAAGCGCATTCAGCACGCTGCTCCAAAGCTCGCCGTCCTCGATGATGAAGGACTCGATGAACACGAAACGCTCGGCCTTTTCGATGTCCGCAAGCAGCGCCTTCCACCACAGTTCGCCCAGCGGATAGTAAGTCGCCCCGGTGTTGCGGTAGACCGGAAAGCCGCAGCCGGCCAAATAACGCGAAACGCGCGACTGTTCCGGATGCGCTTGGTCCAGCGCGTCGCGAACGGCCGGATCTTGCGGCGTCTCGGAAAAGCCGCGCGAAAAGGATTTCTCGATGTAACCGCGCTCGCGTTTGGCGATGTCGACCCGGCCCCAGGTCAGGTAGAGCACCAGCCCCACGAAAGGCATGAGCAAGATCATGAAGGTCCAGACGATCTTGTAGGATGGGCTGTCCGTCGAACTGAGCATGGCAACGACGACGAGCACCGCCAACACTTCGATGCTCGTAAAAATGGCCGTCGAAAACGCGTGGAGGCGCGTCGAAACGACGAAGACTACCGCCACCTGTGCCGCGACGAGCAGCGCGATCAAAAGGATGCGAAGCGCGCCGTAGACCTTACCGTTGTCGCCGCTTTCGGTGCGGCTGTTGTTGCGGCGAAATTCCCTCTCCAATTGCCGGATCGCGTTCTCAACCGTCCTGTCGTTCTGCTTCTTTCCCACGCGAACACACTCCCCCTTTTCAAACGCTTACCGACCGCTCCCCCGATCGACGACGTCGATGTGCTTGAGCCAGCGTTCCGAGCGGAACGCCGCGCGGTAACAAGCGTGCATCGCCTGCCGCGCGCTGATCGTCTCGGGCCCATTGGTCATGATCCACATGTCGACGCCAAAGATCTTCGACCGTTCCGTCGGTAAGACGCGAAATCCCGCGCGTTCGTAAAACGCGACACGGCGCTCCCGAAGGCCCCGATCGGTTTCAGATTTGGCGCTTTCGGGGGCTTCGACCTCGATGAGCATCGCGCGATCGGCGAAGCGCTCCTCTAGCATGCGCAAAAAATCGCTTCCATAGCGCTTCGATCGGTGTTCGGGCAGCACGGCCAAAAAATTCAACAGCGCAAAGCGCGATCCTTCCGGCGGCGTGACGACGGCGTAGGCGCGTGCTTCGCCCTCCTCGCACAGGTAGAAGGCCGCGTACACGCCGCGCTGGAAGCTGCTCGCGAAGGCGAAATAGGGCGGGCGCTCGTTCGCGGGAAAGTCGCGTTTCATCTGCGCATACAGTGCCCGCACCTCTTGCACGGCAATTGCGCGGAGTGTCAGGCTCATACCCGTCCGATGTCCTTTCGATAAAACGCGCCCTCGAAGCGAATGCAGGCACAGGCGTCGTAGGCTTTTTGCAGCGCGGACTCCAGATCCTTCCCCTTGGCGGAAACGCCCAGCACGCGCCCGCCCGCCGTGACGATCGCGTTGCCGTCGCGTTTCGTGCCGGCGTGAAAGACCGTCGCGCCACAAGCCGTCGCGCCATCCAGCCCTTGGATCGGTTTGTCGGATTCGTAGGCGCCCGGATAGCCTCCCGACGCCATGACGACGCAGACCGCTGCGTCGTTCGAAAAGCGAATGTCCGCTCGGTCGAGCGTCCTGTCGATCACCGCTTCGAACGCCTCGACGATGTCGCTTTCCATCAGCATCAAAACCGCCTGCGTCTCGGGGTCGCCGAAGCGCGCGTTGTATTCGAGTACCTTGGGCCCGTCCTTCGTCAGCATGAGGCCGAAGTAAAGCACGCCCTGAAAACGCCGTCCCTCCGCCTCCATCGCGCGTATCGTCGGCTCCATGATCGTTCTTTCGACGATCGCGGCGAGTTCCGGCGTATACTTGGGACTGGGTGCGATCGCGCCCATCCCGCCAGTATTGGGGCCTCGGTTGCCGTCGAAAATGCGCTTGTGATCTTGGGCGCTGGGCAGCGGCACGAGCGTTTTGCCGTCGGTGAATGCCAGGACGGACACCTCCGGCCCTTCGAGGCATTCCTCGATCACGACGCGCTGGCCCGCCGCGCCGAAGCGGTTTTCCTGCATGATCGCCCGCACGGCTTCGCGCGCGTCGGCGCGGGTGTAGCAGATGAAGACGCCTTTGCCGAGCGCCAGGCCGTCCGCCTTGACGACGACGGGGATCGCGCAGTGTTCGACGTAGTGCAGCGCCCCGTTGATCTCGTCGAAGGCCGCGTAATCGGCCGTCGGAATGCCATGGCGCTTCATCAGATCCTTGGCAAAGGTCTTGCTCGCCTCGATGACAGCCGCACTTTGGCGCGGCCCAAAAGCCCGCAGTCCGGCCGCTTCCATCGCGTCGACCATGCCGAGCGCCAAAGGGTCGTCCGGCGCGACGACGACGAGGTCAAAGCGCTCTTGGACGGCATAAGCCACCATCCCCTCGACGTCCGTCGCCTTGATGTCGACGCAAGCCGCAATCTCCGCGATCCCGCCGTTTCCCGGCGCGCAGACGATTCCTTCCACGCGCGGGCTCTTGGCGATCGCCCATGCCAGCGCGTGCTCGCGGCCGCCGCCGCCTACGATCAATACCTTCATGGCTATTCCCCTTTTGTCGAATTTGTCTGCTTTCATTGAAAATAGGCTACCCCGGATTCGAAGAGTTTTTGATCCTTCTCCCCTGGAACGTTTTTCCCGACCTCGCTCCCGAAGCGCTCCGAATGCGCCATCTTGCCGAGGATGCGCCCGTCGGGGCTCGTGATGCCCTCAACCGCCCAGCAGGAGCCGTTGGGGTTGTGGGGCATGTCGAGGCGGGGTTGGCCGTTGGCGTCGCAGTATTGGAAGGCGATCTGTCCGGCGGCAGCGAGCGCGTTGCGTTGGGCTTCCGACGCCATGAAGCGGCCTTCGCCGTGGGAGACGGGGACGCTGTGGACGTCGCCGAGGCTCACCCCGGCCAGCCAGGGAGAGCGCGTGCTCGCGACGCGGGTGCGGACGTATTGCGCGACGTGGCGGCCGATGCGGTTGGTGGTGAGCGTCGGATCGTCGCTCGCGAGGGGGCGGATGGATCCGCCGGGCAAAAGGCCGAGTTTGATCAGCGCCTGGAAGCCGTTGCAAACGCCCAGCATGAGGCCGTCGCGCTTGTCCAGCAGTTCCATGACGGCGCTCGCGACCTCGGGGCTGCGAAAGGCCGCTGCGATGAATTTCGCCGAGCCGTCCGGTTCGTCGCCCAGCGAAAAACCGCCGGGGATCATGACGATCTGGGCCTGGCGGATCGCAGCGGCGAGTTCGGCGATCGATTCGCGCAGGGCTTCGGGTGTGAGGTTGCGGATGATCTGCGTGTGTGCGATCGCCCCGGCTCGCTCGAAAGCGCTGGCGCTGTCGTATTCGCAGTTGCTTCCCGGGAAGACCGGTATCACGACGCGTGGGCGCGCGATGCGGACGGCGGCCGCCTTGCCTTGCATGGCGAGCAGCTTGCCGCGGCCGTAAAAGCCCAGCGTGGGCGCTTCTCCGACGTCCTCGCTTCGCGTGGGGAAGACGCTTTCGAGCGGCGCTTCCCAGGCGGCGGCGAGTTCGGCGATCGGGATCGTCTCATCCGCGATCTGAAGGGAGGGCGTGGTGGTCGTCTGCCCGAGAAGAAGCAGGGACGGATGCGTGAAGCCCTCTGCCAGCTCGACGACGATCGCGCCATAGTCGGGCGCAAACGCCTTCTCGATCGGGACGCCCGGGCAAGCCGCAAAGCCGACGCGGTTGCCAAAGCCCATCTTGGCGACCGCTTCCAGCCAGCCACCGCTGCCGACCGCCTTGGCCGAAAGGACTTTCCCGTCGTCGATCCATC
Organism: Eubacteriales bacterium; assembly: GCA_031553675.1. Taxonomy (GTDB): domain Bacteria; phylum Bacillota; class Clostridia; order Christensenellales; family CALWSW01; genus JAVBLF01. The sequence goes on from JAVBLF010000076.1 coordinate 20,142, forward strand.
GCTTGAGGGCGGCGAAGTTTTGTTTCAATGCGCCAAACGCGGGCAGATCGTCGGCGTTGCGCGGGCAGGCCAGCAGCGCGACATCGTGGCCGGACGCTTGGCCGTCGGTGGAGAGGACGGCTTTCGCGTCGCCGACGACCAGCGCAAACGCGACGAGTGTCGGCGGTACGTCGAGCGTTTCGAAGCTGCCCGACATCGAGTCCTTGCCGCCGATCGCCGGAACGCCCAGTTCCGTCTGCACCCAGTACGCGCCGAGAAGGGCGGCGAGCGGTTTGCCCCAACGTTTCGGGTCGTCGCCGAGGCGCTCGAAGTACTCTTGGAGGCTGAGCCTCGCGCGCAACGCGTCGCCCCCGGCTGCGGCGATCTTCGCGAGCGCGTGGGTGATCGCGTAGGCCGCACCGTGGAAGGGCGACCAGGTGCTGAGTTCGGGATCGTAGCCGTGCGCCATGATCGTGCAGGCGTCGGTTTCCGCGCCGAGCACGGGCAGTTTGGCCGCCATGGCGTCGATCGGGCTCGCGGCATGCGACCCGCCGAACGGATTGAGTACGGCATTCGCGCCGATCGACGCGTCGAAACGCTCGATCAGGCCGCGTTGGCTGCATCGGTTTAGGTCGGACAGGCAGGCTTCGAGGGCGGTGCGGATGCCCGACGACAGCGGCTTGGACGCGAAAAAGCGCCGCTCTTCAGGCGCGGATATGCGGGCTTTCGCATGCTGCTCGACGCCGTTCGTATCGAGGAAAGCGCGGTCGAGATCGACGATCGTTTGGCCACGCCAGCGCATGACGAGGCGTTTTTCGGCGCTGACTGTGGCGACGGCGGTCGCTTCGAGGTTTTCGGCGGCGGCCATGGCGACAAACGCTTGTGCATCGGCAGCCGCGACGACGCAGGCCATACGTTCCTGCGATTCGGAGATGGCGAGTTCGGTGCCGTCGAGGCCCACGTATTTTTTCGGCACCGCGTCGAGGTCGATCGCCAGCCCGTCCGCCAGTTCGCCGATCGCGACACTGACGCCGCCCGCGCCGAAGTCATTGCAGCGCTTGATCAGGCGGGTGAAATCGGGGTTGCGGAAAAGGCGCTGGATGGCGCGCTCGGTGGGCGGGTTGCCCTTTTGCACTTCTGCGCCGCAGCTTTCGAGGGAGCTGGCATCGTGCGCCTTCGACGAGCCGGTCGCACCGCCGCAACCGTCGCGTCCGGTACGCCCACCGAGCAGGAGCACGACGTCCCCCGGCTGGGGCGTTTCGCGCCGGACGTTTTTCTTGGGCGCCGCGCCGACGACCGCGCCGACCTCCATGCGTTTGGCGCGGTAGCCCTCGCTGTAGATCTCGGCGACGTGTCCGGTTTGCAGGCCGATCTGGTTGCCATAGCTCGAAAAACCCGCGGCGGCCGTCGTCGTGATCTTGCGCTGCGGGAGTTTTCCGGGCAGAGTTTCTTCGATCGAAACGCGCGGATCGCCGCTGCCCGTGACGCGCATGGCCTGGTAGACGTAACTGCGGCCGGAGAGCGGGTCGCGGATCGCCCCGCCGAGGCAGGTCGCCGCGCCGCCGAAAGGCTCGATCTCGGTCGGGTGGTTGTGGGTCTCGTTTTTGAACATGACCAGCCAGCGCTCGGCATGGGTGCCGGTGGCGTCGGTCACGTCGATGCTCGTTTCGATCGAGCAGGCGTTGATCTCGTCCGATTCGTCGAGGTCGTCGAGCAGCCCATCGCGTTTGAGCTGCTTCATGCCGGCCAGGGCGATGTCCATGAGGCAGACGGGGCGTTTCGCGTCGGACGGACGGTTCTTCCGGTAGCGGTCGAGCGCGGCCTTCATCGCGGGCGCATAGGCGCCGTCGTCGATCGCGATCGCGTCGATCGACGTCAAGAAGGTCGTGTGGCGGCAGTGGTCGCTCCAATAGGTGTCGAGCACGCGAATTTCCGCGGCGGAGGGGTCGCGTTTGGCGCTGTCGCGAAAGTGGCGCTGGCAAGAGGCGAGGTCGGCGTCGCTCATGGCCAAGCCCCATTCGCTCCGCATGCGCTTGAGGGCGGCGCCGTCCATGCGCACAAAGCCTTCTATCCGCGCGACGTCGGGGGCGTCCGGCCAATCGCTGTCGAGCGTTTCGGGCATCTCCATCGAAGCTTCGCGGCGCTCGATCGGGTTGATCAGGTAACGCTTGAGCGTGGCAATTTCGTGTTCGGACAGCGGCCCCGTGAACGCGTAGACGTCGGCACAGCGCACCCGCACGACATCGACGCCGGTCAAAAGCTGAAGTCCTTTTTCCGCCGAATCGGCGCGCTGATCAAACTGCCCCGGCAGCGCTTCGACGGCCAGCAAGCGCCCTTCGATCGCGGGCAACGCGTCGTATGCCAGATCGTCGGTATTCGGCTCGGACAGGAGCAGCGCCGAAGCCCGACGCAGCGCCTCGTCGTCGATGCCCTGGATGTCGTAGCGCTTCCACAGCGACAGCCCTGTCGCGCTTCGAATGCCCAACACGGTTTGCACTTCGCGCAAGAGCCCGCGCGCCTCGGTGTCGAAGCCGCTGCGTTTGCAAACATATACACGCCGGACGTGTTTTGATTCCCCCATCGTTTCCACCTTTCGCCAACGGAGCGGATCGCTGCGATCCGCCTTCATTTACGAACTATTATAGCACGACGGGCGCATTGTGAAAACCAAATGCTGCACGACCGATCGGATTCGATCGTTGCCTTTCGCATCGATAGAGGCACGGAATTGACAGACGCAGCCTCCAGTGCTATCATGACCCTTATACGCGATCCGAACATTTTACGAGACACAACAAAGAACGATCGGAGACAACCATGGCATTGCGCGAAGAATGTGGCGTTTTTGGCATTTTTGGTCATCCGCACGCCACGTCTCTCAGTTATTACGCGTTGCACAGTCTGCAACACCGCGGACAAGAGGGCGGCGGCATCGTCAGCAGCGACGGCGTGGCGCTTCACGCCCGAAAGGGTGACGGGCTGGTCAGCGAAGTGTTTGCGAAAGACGGTTTCGTCGGGCTCGACGGCTCGAGCGCGATCGGGCATGTCCGCTACCCGACGGCGGGTTGTGGCGGCTTTGAGAACCTGCAACCGATGGTCTTTCGTTCGGGCAAAGGCGATATGGCCATTGCACACAACGGCGAGCTCGTCAACGCGCCCGACATCAAGGGCCGCCTGGAAGAACAGGGCAGCATCTTTCAGACTTCATCCGACACCGAAGTGTTTGCCCATTTGATTCGGCGCAGCTATCAACCGGTGTTTCGCGACAAGGTGCGCGAGGCGCTTCGTTCCCTGGTCGGCGGCTTTGCCTTCGTCTTGCTGACGCCGCACGAACTGATCGCCGCCCAAGATCGAAACGGCATGCATCCTCTGTCTTTGGGGCGGATGGACGGCGCGACGCTTGTCGCCTCGGAGAGCTGCGCGTTCGACATCCTGGGAGCCGAGTATTGGCGCGACGTCGAACCGGGCGAAATGGTCGTCGTCGATGCCAACGGCGTGCACAGCGACCGTTTCGACATGCCGGGCGAACGCCGCCTGTGCAGCATGGAATACATCTACTTTGCCCGTCCCGACAGCGATCTCGACAGCGTGAATGTGCATGCCGCCCGAAAGCGCCTCGGCAAGCAGCTCGCGATCGAACTGCCCGTCGAAGCCGACATCGTAATCGGCGTGCCCGATTCGAGCACGTCGGCGGCGATCGGTTACGCTGAGCAGTCGGGCATTCCAAACGAGATGGGGCTGATCAAAAACCGCTACGTTGGGCGCACCTTTATCCAGCCGTCGCAGGAACTGCGCGAACACGGCGTCAAGATGAAGCTTTCGGCGGTGCGGGGCATCGTTAACGGCAAGCGCATCGTCGTCATCGACGACTCGATTGTCCGCGGCACGACGATGCGGCGTATCGTTAACCTGCTCCGGAGCGCCGGCGCGACCGAGGTTCATCTGCGCATCAGCTCGGCACCGCTCGTTCACCCCTGCCATTACGGGATCGATTTGCATAGCTACGAAGAGTTGATCTCCTCGCAAATGGACGTCGATGAGCTTTGCGAATGGCTAGAAGCTGATTCCCTCGGCTTCCTGAGCATTGAAGGCATGCTGGAGGCATTCGGCCGCAACACAAGCCGCGCCGAATGCGGGCGCTGCCTGTCTTGCTTTACGGGCGAATACCCCACTGTCGTCCACCAGCCCCCTCGTCCCGCTGGCAAAGTCATTCCTCTTGTCACGACGGGCATGCACCAGAAGTAGTCGCAAACAAAAAGTGGCCCACTGGCCACTTTTTTGATCCGCGAAAAAGCATCATTGCACGCGCGGTTTGAGGTCTGTGATGATTTTTTGGCAGAATTCGCAGTAATGCGAGTCGATTTCGGTCTTGTCGATCAGCCACGACCATCGATAGGGCGATTTGTTGCGGAGCATGAATCCGTTATCTCCAAATGGCGGCGGCTTTTCTTGGCCTGGAAGCCACATCAGGTTTCGCGCGCCCCAGATCCTGCCTTTTCGCATCTCCCGATTGCAGTACGGGCAAATCATATCCAACACCTCTCCTTCGTTTCGATGCAACCGTTCTTTCTGCATCATACCATTTTACGGGAACGGATGCTATGGTATGGTGACAAGAATCCGCAAAACGGCGCTCCTTTCGGAACGCCGCTTGTGCAAATGGATGCTCTGACCCATTGTGGTTGTTGGCTTAGTCGGTTTCGCCTTCGTCGAGGCGGATGCGGCGGGTGATGGCGAAGAAGCCTGTGACGAGCACGCATGCGCTCAGGGCCAGCGCCAAACCGCTCTTGCCGCCAAAGTCGCCGGTCGCGGGAATCTCTTCTACCTTGTCGGGCGTCGTCTCTTCCGGCTCTTCGGGGGTGTCGTCGATTTCCGGCTCTTCGGGTTCTTCGTTTTCATCCGGTTCTTCCGGAACGTCGATCTCGCCCTCGTCCATGTCGAGTTCATCCTCATCCGTGCCTTCCGTGACTTCGTCTTCCTTGATCGAAAGAGCCGTCAGGAATTCGCCGTTGATGCTGTCCGAGTAGGCCGCGTTAGAGCCCCGCGCCTCGAAGATGGCCTCTTCGAGCTTGTAGTTGCTGTTGAAGCTGGTGTCGAGGCCGAAATAGCTGTACACGTTGCCGATCCGGGTGGAATCTTTGACGTTTCCGGCTTTTTCGTCGGCGTAAATGAAGTTCCGGACGCTGGCGTGGTAGATGCGGCGGCCACTTTCAAAGCTGCCGATCCCCGAACCGATGTCGCTGCGGAAGTAGGTGTCTTCGCTGGTCAAAGTGACGATCGGCGTCTCGTCGCCGTAGGTCGTCACGATGTAGGCCGCAATGCCATTGTGACCAACGACGTCTTTGAGCAGCGAATCGCTCGCCTTTTCAACGCGATCGGAGGTGTTCGCTGCGCCGCCGGCCGCTTTGGGGTCGAAATAGCCGACTTTGACCTTTTCGACCTCACTGACCCATGCGGGCGCGTTGCCTTCTTTGTCGAGCGCCGGTATGATGCCGATGCCCGTGACTTTGCCGTTCGATGACGCTTTGACGAGCTTGTAGTCTTTGTCAGCTTTCAGCTCGTTGCCGTTTTTATCTCGGACGACGACGCTGAATTTCTCGTCGTTGAAGCTGAGGAGTTTGCTGGCCAGGCCATTTTCTTCCCAGCTCATGGTCTTTTCCTGTTTCTGGCTCAGGGCGAATTCCGCTTCCCGCGGTACGGTTCCGACACCGTTGTCCGCTGCATTGAGCGCTTTGAGCGTCGGAGTCCATGTTTCCCCCGCCATCAACTGGGTTTCTTCTTTGTCGTTGACGTTGATCGTGACGGTGACCAGTGTCTTTTCGCCGTTCTCCGCGCTGGAACGCCGAATGTTGTAGCTGCCGAGCGCGTTTTCACCGCCACCTGCCGCGCCACTACCTTCCATGACGATGTAGGGGTAGCGGGTCGGGTCAAAATCCGCCGGTTTATCGGCGCTCGTGTCCTTGTTCCAGACTTCCTTCGCGGCGTCGAGGCTGAGCGAAACTTTGGGTTTCGCGTGAAGGTCGATCTCGATGTCTTTCCGGTAGTCGAAATTGTCGTCGTTGCCCTGGTACTTTCGGTCGTAGGTCACGCTCGCCGTATATTGCTTGGCGAGCGTTGCGGTGCGGCTCTGGCGAACGGGGCCTTGCGTGAGTTCGACTTCTGCCTCGACGACAGCGCCTGCGCCTTCCGATTTGACGATGCCGGCATAGAAGCTCGGCGCAAAAAAGCTGGCGCTCGACGTGTAAACGATCGCGCTGATCGGAACTTCGCTCGTCTTGTCGGAGACTTGATTCGTCTTGTGGGCCTGGACGCCGCGCACGCCGCCTGCGACGTTGACGTCGCTTTCGCCCGTCTTCGCGCTCTTGTCGAAGACGTTCGGGTTGACGCGGACCAGCACTTCGCCGGTGTAGTTGCTGTCATCGCCGCGGTACTGGATGGGCACTTCGACGCCGTAAAGCGCGCTGGAAGGGACGAAGTAGCGATAGATGGTGTAGCCGTTTTTGATCGAGAGCTTCTCCATCTCAACTTCGATGTAGTCGACGTATTCCGCGCCGGACGGTTTGCTTTCCGTGACGCTGCCGTCGGCCTTGACGTAGTATTGGCCATAGCTTTCGAAGCGTTCTGCATTTTCGAGCATCATCTTCGCGTAGAAGCGGCCCGTCTTTGCGCTCGGTTCGCGGACGACGCCAGTCAAAAGCACGGTGTATTGCAAAGCTTCCGGCGCGCTGTAGGGCATGTTGTAGCTCGTCGATCCGACCTGGATCTTGGTCGCGCCGTCTTTGGCCTTGAGCGCGGGAAGCACGATGCGGCCTTTTTCGTCGGTCGTCGCACCGATGTTCAGCGCGTTGAGGGAGCCGGTTTGGTAGAGGGGGGTGCCCGTGACGACGAAGCTGATCTCGTTTTTCCCCTTGTCGTACTTGACGACGTTCCCGATGCCCAGCATGGCCGTTGCGACGGTGCCGATGTTGCTTTCGACGTCGCCGCTGTAGATGTAGGAGAGCACCGTCGGCGCGCTGTTTTTCGTCAGTGAGAAATCGATGTCTGTGGAACCGATCGCGACTTCGATGTTCTTGCCTTCGATCGTTTCGAGCCTGGAATTCCCGCTCTTGGCGAGGTTCTTGACTTCGACCGTGACGGCCAAGTAAATGACCTCAGATTTTTGGTAGTTGCGCTTCGTATCGGTCAAGTCGGTGTAGGCGCGGATGCCGCTGACCGTCGAGGCGACGTCGACCGCCTTGATCGACAGGAGATCGAGCTGGCTCTTGTCGGTCCTTTCCGGCGTCGCCGTGAAGGCGAAGCCCGTCGCCATGCTCACGAAAAGCAAGATCGCCATCATGGGCGCGAGCAATCGCTCGACGCGCGGCCGGGGGTGGGTCGTGGAGACTTTCTTCATCATCCATGCTCCTTTCAAGCAAAACAATTGCACAGGGGGAGTCTGTCTGCGGACTCAATTTTTCGTTTCGTGTTGATTCGGCCTATCACAGCATCAGTCTACGCGAAGCGTGTAATCAAGTCAATACACATGTTACGATTATGTTTCCGTACGCTCCACAAAGCGAAATCTCCACAAACGCCTATTCACAAGCTTTTCTCCACTTTATGCTCCTCTTTCCATCCACCCTTTCCCAGGCTTACCGCCCTTTTACGGGTCGAATTGTTACAGTTCTGCGCATATTTTCCAGCGGAAAACGCAAAAAGGCGACCTATGCCGCCGACTGAAAACAACAAAGAAGCGCCCCCCTTGCGGGAGGCGCCCTGTGCTAGGGAACAGCCCAATCGATTCTAAAAGGAGAACTTAGAATCGGATTCGACCTGTTTTAGCGAACCTTTTTCATCACGAAGGCCAGACCGGCAGCAGCCACAATCGCGGCAGCCGTCAGAGCGATGGCGACGTTGGCGTCGAAATCGCCCGTAGCGGGAACTTCTTTGACGGGGGCAGGAGCGGGAGCGGGCTCGTCGGTGGGCTCGTCGGTGGGCTCATCAGTGGGCTCATCGGTCGGCTCATCGGTGGGCTCGTCAGTCGGCTCGTCGGTGGGTTCATCCGTCGTCGTGTCGACTTCTTCGTCCGTCGTTCCCTCTTCGATGGGATCCGGAACGATCGTGATCGTGCCGTAGTTGAAGGTACCTTCAATCGCTTCGCTGTAGACAGCGGCAGCGCCCTTCGATTCGAACGTGGAATCAACAACCTTGAAGATGGTGTTGAAGCTGGTGTCGAGGTCGAAGTACTTCAGAGCCGCAATCTTCTTCGCGCTATCCTGGACGTGCGTCGCAGAATCGCTGTAAGCGAGGTTGGTGGCGTTGGAGCGGTAGATGCGCTTGAGCATGTACTGGCCGCCGAATGCGCCGGAAGCGCCGTCCGCGAGCAGGATGCCGTAGCCGTCATCCGCGCCGAAGTAGGTCTTTTCAGTCGCAA
>JAVBLF010000044.1:0-7738 GCA_031553675.1 Eubacteriales bacterium
TGGTGACTCATCGCGGGCTCGAACCGCGGACCCCCTGATTAAAAGTCAGATGCTCTACCGACTGAGCTAATGAGTCAAGCATGGGGCTGTGGGGTGGTAATGGCTGGGGTGGCAGGATTTGAACCTACGAATGCGGGAGTCAAAGTCCCGTGCCTTACCGCTTGGCTACACCCCAACGTGTTGCCCGGCAAAAAAATGGGGTGGGTAGTGGGAATCGAACCCACGACCTCCAGAGCCACAATCTGGCGCGCTAACCAACTGCGCTATACCCACCGCGAGCGTCATGGCCGGGCGAAGCTGCCGTATTCGATTGTAACAAAGAACGCAGCGCCTTGCAAGTGCGAAACGCAGGTCGAAGTGGCGCGCCTGCAGGGATTCGAACCCGGGACCTACGGCTTAGAAGGCCGTTGCTCTATCCGACTGAGCTACAGGCGCAAATGGCCGATTGGCGCGATTCCGTGCAGCTACCGACGCTCAAAAAGTATAGCACGTGGGACATGGCATGTCAATATCCAATCTCGGGCGCGTCGGCCGTGCGGGGTGAAATCGGCGAAAAAGGGCTTGACTTTTGTTTTGTTAAAGCTTACGCTCAATATTGTTAAAGGGGGTGTGCGATTGACGACCGAACTTTTGCCCGAATGGATGCGTGGGCTCGAAGAGGAAGACATCGTTTTCATCAAAAAATTTGTGTTGGCATCGGGATCGTTGAAGGAAATCGCGCGCGCATATGGCGTGACTTATCCGACGGTGCGCCTTCGCCTCGACAAACTGATCGGCAAAGTTGAGGCCGCCGACAGCTTTGCCAGCGAACCCTACATCGCGCTGATCAAAAAGCTGGCCGCAAACGACAAGATGAGCGTCGAAACGGCCAAGCTTTTGATCGCGGAATACAAGAAGTCGAAGGAGGGAAATGGTCATGATGGTTGATTTGAAGATGCAGGCGTTAAGTGTAGGCATTCTCATCGCGCTGCTGGGCGGCACAATCGCGCTGCAAATCTTTCTATCACGCCGGCAAAGCAGATGGCCGGGACTGGTCTTGCCGCTGATCTGTGTTTTGGTATCGGTGTTTGCCGTGCTGGGCATGGCTCGCTACACGACGATATCATCCGGCGAAGTCTACTACCTCGCCGATGGAAAAGTTGTCGAATCTTACACGCACAAGGACGTGCAGAGCAAAAGCGCTCTCACTCCGATGGGTGGCACGGAAACGTTTACGGCGGTCATCGTCCCCTTCCTGCTTCTCAACATCCCCACCCTCGTCCTACTCGCCATCTACTTTGCCTGCCGCGAAAAACGCAGGCGACAGGACGGCGTGCAGAGGATGCGCGCGCAAGACCTCGAGTGATCGAATGGCTCACTCGTCACGCTTGGTGATCTGTTTATAGCTTTGGTTGATCAGCACAGCGGCGCCTGTGACGAGTGTGCCCTGTATGATGGCCGTCCCCAGGCTTTTGCCATTTGTGAACGAGAGCAGGACGCAGCACACAATGCCCACACCCAACAAGACGAAGGGAATGATCCAGTCGGGTATGCTCGGGATTCGCTTGATGATCACGCCGAGCACATAGAGGGCCGGTACGAGGATCAAATTGCTCTCCTGGATAAAGCTCGTGAAATCCATGACACTAACTCCTTTGGTCTTTTCTCTATTACATGTTCCCTGCGATCAATTTATTTCTTATCACGCGAGAAAGTGCAAGAAATGTCCTCCACTTTGTGAAGCGCGCACAAAAAAAGCCCCGCAGCTCAATCGCCTTGGGGCTTTTCGTTTGGAGCGGGTGATGGGAATCGAACCCACGCAGTCAGCTTGGAAGGCTGAAACTCTACCATTAAGTCACACCCGCGAATACGCATCGAATATGGTGCGGGCGAAGAGACTTGAACTCTTACGCCTAGGGCACCAGATCCTAAGTCTGGCGCGTCTGCCATTCCGCCACGCCCGCGCATTTCGAAAAGCGTCATGCGCCGGGCGTTGAGGCGCTACCGTCTCAGCGCAGGGCGTCCGCGAAACAGTATATCACGAAGGCGGCGCGGCTGTCAATGCGTGGGACGAGGCCAAAAGCGCCCCAGTCGTTTGGAAGCGGCTGGGGCGCACGCGTTTAGCGTTCTTGCTCCTGGCGTTTTCTGCGTTGGGTATGGAGGGCGCTGTAGCCGAGCACCGCGAGCAGGACGAGCGGTACGAGCAGGATGCCATCGGTCAGCGGAATCATACTCTCTGTCGTCTCCTCGTTGACCATGACGGGCGCGATCGCGCCGGTTTCGCTGGAGGCCAGCGGTGTGGGCGTGGGGACGGCGGGTGCCGGGGACGGCGTAGCCGTTTCAAGGGGGGGCACGGTTCCGGTGGGTACGGGGCTCACCGTGCTTTGCAGCGCGACGACGGCAGGTGGCGGTGTTTGGCCGGGCGAAACGTTCCCGCCATTGGAACCGTTGTCGAAGATAAAGGCGGGCGAAGTGCGCGGCCGGCTGGAGGGCGAGATGCTTGACAAGCGATGGTCAATCGGCGTAGGTGTGGGCGTCGGGGTGCTGCCACCGCTCGGGTACGAGTTGTCGCCGATGGTCGCGTCCTGGTTGTTGGCGTTGACCTGGAATTGCCCGTCGGTCCGCGCGTAGGGCAGCGGGTAGTTGACGCAGTAGGACGATCCGCCCGCCGTATAGGTCAGGTAGGCATCGGTGAGCACGGCGTAGAAGGTGGCGGCGGAGAGGCCGCTCGTGTTCATTTGAACGTAGTAGCTCAGCTTGAGGGTTTCCCCGTTGGGTGCTTCGCCGATCTTCCAAGTGATGGTGCTGCCGTTGAGCGTGGCCGTTCCGCCCGTCGCACCGGCGGAGGTATCTGTGGTCGATGTCGTGAAGAGCGGTCCGCCCTGGTAGGAAACGACGCTGTACATGCTGTTGAGTTCGGCGGTCATCTGTGCGCCGCTTCCGGCGTCAAGTATGGTTTGCGCAAACGATCGGAATGCGTCTTTGGTTGCCTGCGCGGGCGTCGGGTTTGTCGAAGACTGCCTGACGTAGACGTAGCGCTTTTCGGTTTCAGCGAAATTGATGTTGCTCTGGATGGCGCTTGCGTTCGCATTGAGGCCGCCCGAGGCAAAGTTGGCCGCCGTGTTGTAGTAGGAATTGCCGAGCACCGAAGCGAGCGCGATCAGGGTTTGTTCGCTGCCGAAGTCTTTCGTGCCGTTCGTGCCATAGATGCCGTCGCGCAGCCAGGAACCCGACAGCCAATTCGACGGGGCCGTGTTGAGGTCGGTATTCGTCGAGCGATCGTAGACCGAAGCGAGGTTGATCGCGTAGATCTCGGCGCCGATGGGGCTGCGTCCCGCGATCGTCGGACCGCCGACGGGGCCTTTGATGGCGGCGGCCACCTGCATGTTCGTCTCTTGGCTGCCGCCGTTGGGCTCACCGTCGCCCAGGAAGAGCACGAATTTGCGATCGGCAGAAATGCCTCTGAGGTAGTCGTATGCGGCGATCAGGCCCGCTTGGATGTTCGTGGAGGAAGCCGAGCGCTGGGTGAGTTTCGATTCGATGTAGCGAAGCGCGCCGTTTGTCGCGCTGGAGTAATCGCCCGCGAAGTTGTAGTTTGTCCCCATCGTCACGTTCATGGTGCTATTGTTGGAAACGTGGAAGTTCTCCGAAAACACGGGGGTCGGCGTGCTGCCGAATGCGACAAAGGCGACGGCGGTGTCCTTGGCGCGCGGGTTGAGGCCGGTCGTTTCGTCGAGGAAGACCTTTGTGGCTTCCGATGCGCCCCAAACGGCCCATTCCCAGCGGTAACCGCCGCCTCTCCAGTTTGTGTTGTTGCCGGTGCTGGTAAACGTCGAGCCGCTTGCGGGGTCGTGGTAGCTCGCGCCGGTCGGAAAGAAGTTGCGGTAATTCGCGTCGACGAGGTATTCGAGCGGCAGCAGGTTGGCGTCGTAGACCGGATGGCCCCCCGTCGTCGTGACGAGTGTCGAATACGGGTTGCCCATGCTGCCGGAATTGTCGAGCACGATCACGATGGCGATCGAACCGGGCGTGATGTAGGCGTTGAGCGTGTGTTCTATCTTAAAGATGGTGGGATCGGACGTCGCGCTGATCGTCGTATTGGGCGAGGCATAGCCGAGCTGTCCGATGGATTTAAGGAGGTTTGTCGGGGTCGTCGATGGGCGCGCCGAAGCCGTTCCCGTCAGCAACGCAACGAACACAGCGACGACCATAAGGGCGGCAATGCGGGATTGGTAACGTTTCATAGTCATTCCTCTTTGTGGCGCATCTCAAACGCAAGTTGAAGTTCTTCGGAGCACCAACATACTATTTTCATAGTTATAGTTTACATAGTTTTCCTATATGTGTCAATGCCCAATTGTTTATTTTTGCTTTTGCATGAATTGTAAATCCCGTCTATTTCAATGTTCGAGGATTTGCAAGTCAATGATTCATGTACTTTTGCGCAGGCGTGATGCACAAAAAAAGTGGCCCCGCGGCCACTTTCGGATCAAAACAAAGCGCGATCAAGCTTTGATGAAGGGATCGACGAAAACCCTTGCGCCGAGTTCGGCGTCAAGGGCGAGAAGCAAGGCCGCATTTTCGCCGATGTTGCGGAGTTTCTGGACAATGCCGTCGGCGGTGGCCTCCTCCTCGACCTGCTCGTTGACGTACCAGCTGATAAAGGCGTAGGTCGCGTGGTCGTTTTCCTTCATCGCGAGCGTCGCGATGTCGTCGATGCGCGAAGTGACGTAGCGTTCGTGCGCGAGGGTTGTGTCAAAAGCGGCGAGTATGCTGGGGTAGCTGGCTTCCGGCGCTTTGATGTCGGCGTAGCTGGGGGCGGCGCCGCGATCGAGTATGTGTCCGTGCATGTGAAGGCCGTGGGCCATTTCCTCCTGAAACTGGACATAGAACCAATGGGCGATGCCTTTGAACCCCATGCGATCGGCGCAGCTCGACATGCCCAGGTAGAGATAGGCGGAGTAGAATTCGGCGTTGACCTGTTCGCTCAAGGCGGTGACGACTGACTCTTTCAGCATGGTGGATGCTCCTTTCTTGATACGATAATCGTTCTCGTTATCATTATACAGCAATCCTTGGCAATTGCAAGCCCTCACTTGCACCTCGCGGCTGCTGCGTATATATATAATAGGATTGTTTTCCTTCACTCTCGCAATTCTTACGTCTCATGGCTCGATCTTGGCTAATTATGCAAGGTTCGCATGCACACCGTTTGCGATACCCCCGCGTTTGGGGCATTTGCAGATGGATGCAACATTTGCAATATATGTAATTATGTGAAACATATTTATTTACTTCCAATTTCATTCAGCCCATTGACTTACTGGGAATATCTGTCGTATACTGGGTTCACGTGACAGCCCTAATGTTTTCCTATGCGATACTGCCGCTCGCAGCGGGCGCATCCAAACGTAATCGAGAATGATGGAGAAATTGACATGACACTACGCACCCTGTTCAACAAGCGCTTGCTATCCATCGCGATGGCGGGCACGATGGCATTCAGCTCGCTGTTCGCCTCGGCCGCACCAGCGCTCGCGGTTGTCGGCGAGCCCGACACCGTGATGACAAGCGGTGAAGCCGCCCCCGAAACACAAGCCGAATCGCCGTCCACCGCTGGCAAGTCCGGCAAAGCCTCATCCAACCATGAGGGTGACGAGCACAAGCACACGCCCTTCACCATCGAAGGCCTTCCGACCAAGGCCCCTGCGCCTGCCCGTCGCAAACTCATGGCGACCGGCACGGGCGCTGCGGTCGACCCGTCCAACCTCGACAACTGGACGGTTTATGACCATTACTACGATCCCAGCTGGGCCGGACAACCCGTCATCCCCCCCATGGTCGCTACCAAAAACGGCGATGGTTCCTATTCGATCACGATCCCAGAACGCTCCCACGACCAGTACGACTACACGACAGGCCAGCAGCCGGGCAATTGGTCGAGTCTGTATCCGTCAGGATCGCATCCTTTTTACTATTTCCTCGAGCCCTTCCCCGGCGTCGTACGTGGAGAATACAATTCCTCTACCGGTGACTTCGATTGGACCGACATCAACTACGTCTACGACCTGCGCACGCCTGCCGGCATTCAATACATGGAGAACGATCTTCTCTATAGCCCCAAATACCGCGATGCGACCTACGGAACGCCTTCGGTCGCGCAGTTCTCCAACCACATTTACACCCAGGGCAATGCCAACAACGCCGAAATCACCTTCCTCGGCTACGGCGTCGGCTGGTGGACGGACTTCGCGATCGCGCCCGTCTCCGGAGCAAGCGGCAACCTCAAGTCCATCGGCTTCGACATCGACGCCAAAGACGTCAATGCCCACACCCTCGACAGCTTCGGCATGCTCTTCAACGCAGGCGTCGTCGGCGGCATCCTCAAGGGCTACGCCATCGCCTTCAAGATGCGCCCGCCAACCGAGACATACAGCCATACCGGGCCTCACCCCGATAACGGACAATTGGTCGATTTCTACAATGTCGAAGACAAACGCGGCATCAAAGACGGCACGATTTACCTCATCGACCTGACGAGCGGCGTGAACGCCAACGACCTGCACCAGGGCAAAAATGGTCTTCAGTATCTGCCGCTCGGCTCGAGCCCGACGGTTCTGGGCACCTTTGACCTGAAAAAGGCGGGCACGAACGGCAAAGTCCGCATCGACATCGACATCCAGCAGACCCAGGCCACCGTCAAGATCGACCACTATACAACGGCAGGCGTGCTGTCGGGCAACACGATCACGCAGTCGGCCACCGGCCTCCAGGCAACCGGTCTCGAAGGCTTCGGCCCGATCGTCAACTACGACGGCGACACCCATTGGTGCAACATGATGTCGTACGTCAAGTACAGCAACATGCTGATGTCCACCAACAATTACGACGTCGCCTTTGACGGCAACGACGATGACAACCCCGCCGCTGTGGCCGTCCTCGCCCAGCCCGACCGCATCACGGGCATCGCCAACGGCTCGTCGATCGCGACTTCCGGCGCTGCGATGCCGGCCAACCCGACGCGCCCCGGTTACAAGTTCGTCGAATGGAACACCGCGGCCAACGGCCAGGGCACAACCTTTACCGCCAACACCATCATCAAGAGCAACACCATCGTTTACGCGATCTGGGCCAAGGAATACACGGTCAATTTCCAGCCCGGCGCAAACGGAACGCTGACGGGATCGGCGGCGACGACCCAGACCATCGCCAGTGGCGACAAGGTCACGGCTGTCCCGACGCCCCAGCCGAACGCCAACTGCCAGTTCATCGAATGGGTGGATCAGAATGGCGTCAAGTATGCCAACGACGCCGCGATCAAAGCGCTCGCGATCCAGGGCAACATGACCTTTACCGCCGTGTTTGCCAAGGTATCCGTGCCAGTCAACTATGTCGCGGGCAGTGGCGGCACGCTCTCCGGCAACGCGTCCGGCAGCGGCATGATCGGCGACCCGCTCCCGACCGCGCCGACGCCCGTTCCCAATCCCGGATACTGCTTCGTCGATTGGACGGACACAAAGGGCAACAAGATCAATCCCGCGACCGACAAGATCACGAATGACACCACGACGATCACCGCGAATTTCGCCATCGACCAGAACAACGATGGCAAGCCCGACAGCCAGCAGAAGCAATTCAAGGTCGACCTCAAGGTTTCCGGACCGGGCGCTTTGGCTGCGAACGACAAGACGAAATATACCGTCATCGAATGGCTGAGCACGGGCAAAGACGACCTCAAAAAGGCGATCGAGGGTTATGT
>JAVBLF010000122.1:0-4458 GCA_031553675.1 Eubacteriales bacterium
CACAAACAAGGCTATCGGGATGTAGGGGCGATTATCAATGCGAATCAAGGGTTCTAACCTAACGTGTCGCGAGGCTGTTTTGCTGCAACGGGCGATTGATAAACGCCCCTACAGGCGCACAAAAAAGCTTATCGGGATGTAGGGGCGATTATCAATCGCCCGCCTGGAACTCCCCCCACTCAGTCGCATGCTACGAAGCCCCCGCCGCCCGTTTCGCGGCAGGGGCTTTTTCTGTACCACGCATCGCACGTCGGCGAATCAGAACGGCTTTTACGACCGCAATTCGATGCCGTGCGCCTGTTTGAGCGCGGCGAGCACCTCGTCGATGAAGCCCTGGACTTCCTCGTCGGTCAGAGTGCGCTCCTTGTGCCGGAACACGAGGGTATAGGCCATGCTCTTCTGTCCCTCGGGCATGTGAGCACCTTCGTAGATGTCGAAGAGGGTGACCGATTCGAGCGTATCGCCCGCCGACGCACGGATCACCGCTTCGACCGCCGCCGATTCGAGCGCGCGTGGCACGATCAAGGCGAGGTCGCGGCTGACCGACGGCACACGCGACAAAGGCTTGTATTGCTTGTCGATGATCCGCGTCTCAAAGAGGGCGCTCGGATCGAGCTCGGCGACGTAGGCGCGTCCCGGAATGCCGAACGCATCTGCGACGTCGGGGTGAATCTCGCCCAGCATCCCCACAAAGCTGTCTCCCACGTGGATCCTTGCCTTCCGGCCGGGATGGAAGAAATCCTCCCCGCCCGCCTTCATGATCAAGCGCGGCAGATCGAGCGCCGCTGCCAGGGCTTCGATCGCCCCTTTCAGCGTGTAAAAATCCTCGCCCTCGCCGTAGAAACCCAAGCAAAGCCGTTCGGACTCGATCGGCAATTCCTGATCCGGCGTCTTTTCGGCATGTACACGCCCCAACTCGAAGAAGCGCACCGTACCTGCCTTGCGTTTGGCGTTCGTCGCCAGCACGGGCAGCATGCCCGTCAAAAGTGTCGTGCGCATCCAGGCGCTGTCGTCGCCGAAGGGATTCGAAAGCTTGACACATCGGCGCAGCGGATTGCCTTCCGGCACGCGCAGCATGTCGTAGGCTTGTGGCCCGGTGAAGGCGTAGGTACAGACCTCAAACGCGCCCATGCCGCAGAGCGCATCCTGGAGCCTGTCGCGCCACGCCTGTTTGTCGCTCAAGCGTCCGCGCATCAGATCGCCCCGCATCAAGGTGGGCGCGATCGATCCGTGCCCCAAAACGCGCGCCACTTCCTCGGCGACGTCGGCCTCGCCTTCCATGTCGTCGCGGAAATGCGGCAAGGTCAAGACGAGCTTGCCCCCTTCGATGGCGGTCGGAATGAAGAGCCCGTTGAGGATGTCCTTCATCTGTTCGGCGGAGCAGTCGGTCGAGAGCAGCGCGTTGACCCGCTCCGGACGCGCGACGAGGGTCTTTCGTTCTAACGCCTTCGGGTCGCAGATGTCGAGTATGCCGCGCTCGACCTTGCCCGCGCCCAGTTCTTCGACGAGCATGCAGGCCCTTTCGAGCGCCCAGGCCGTCGTTTCGATGTCGATGCCTTTGATGAAGCGGGAGGCCGCATCGCTCATCATGCCCATGGCCTTCACGACGCGGCGGATGTTCGCGCCGTCGAATTTCGCCGACTCGAAGAGCACCGTGCTGCTGGCGTCGGTGATCTCGGAATTGACGCCGCCCATGACGCCCGCAATGCCGACCGGCTTCGTTTCGTCGGTGATCAAGAGCGTATCGTTCGGCAAGAGCCGCTGTTTGTGGTCGAGCGTCTCGATCAGCTCGCTCGCCCGACTCCGGCGCACGATGATGTGGTCGTCGGCCACACAACCCATGTCGAAGGCGTGCATGGGTTGCCCCGCTTCGAACATCACAAAGTTCGTGATGTCGACGATGTTGTTGATCGGCCTCTGCCCCGCCCCGCGCAGCGCACGGCGCATCCAGATCGGTGACGGCTCGATCTTGATATCCTTGACCGAGCGCAACATGTAGCGCGGACAGAGGTCGGCGTCGGCCACCTCCGCGCGCACGTGATCGCCGATCGCGCCGGACGCTTCCTCTTTGACGACGAGTTCCGGTATGTGCATCGGCCGCCCGATCGCCGCCGCGACTTCGCGCGCGATGCCGATGATCGATTGCCAATCGGGGCGGTTCGCGGTCGGCTCGGCTTCGATGACGACATCCGAAAGCTGCAAAGCCTCGCGAATGTCCATGCCCAACGGATGGTCCTCGCGCAATATGAGGATGCCGTGGATCTCCGCGCCGGGGTAATCGCAGTCCTTGAGCTCCAGTTCTTCCCCCGAACAGAGCATCCCACAGGATTCCACGCCCCGCAGCACGCCCTTTTTGATCTCGACCCCACCCGGCAGCGTCGATCCGTCGAGCGCCACCGGCACGAGATCGCCCGCTGCGACGTTGGGCGCGCCGGTCACGATTTGAATGTTCTCCCCCGCTCCGACGTCCAACATGCAGACCAGCAGATGGTCGCTGTCCGGATGCGCTTCGATGCCGACGATCCGCCCGACGACGACGTTCACGATGTCGGCGCCCAGCTCCTCGATCCCCGCGATCTCCAGACCCCGGAGCGGCAACAGTTCACACAGCGCCTTCAGATCGACGCCCTCCATATCGACGTAGCGGTTGAGCCACGATACAGGTGCTTTCATTCGCGTATCACCTTTCTTTTTTGCAGCTTTGCCCCATGCAAGAATCATTCCGATCCGAAGCCCCCACACGCCGGAATCCTCGCTCCCAGCTCATCGACATGGCCGCCGCCAAGAATGGCGGCCATGTCGGGGCATAGGGTTACCGATAGGGAACCCACGAAAGTTCTTTTGGTACTTTTCTTGCAAGAAAAGTACAGAAAAATAGTATTAGAACTGCTCCAAAAACCGTATGTCGTTCTCGTAGAGCAGGCGGATGTCCGTGATCCCGTACTTCATGTTGACGATGCGGTCGAGGCCCATGCCGAACGCGAAGCCGGAATAGACCTCCGGATCGATGCCGCAATAGCGCAACACGTTCGGGTGAACCATGCCGGAGCCGAGAAGCTCGATCCAGCCGGTGCCCTTGCAGACGCGGCAACCGCTGCCGCCGCAGACGGTGCAGGAGACGTCGAGCTCGGTGCTCGGTTCGGTGAAGGGGAAGTGACTGGGGCGGAAGCGGACTTTGGTGTCCTCGCCGTAGAGCTCTTTCGCGAAGACCTCCAGGCAGCCGTTCAGGTCGCCCTGTGTGATGCCTTTGTCGACGACGAGGCCCTCCATTTGGTGGAAGACGGGCGAATGTGTCGCGTCGACGTCGTCGCAGCGATAGACGCGTCCCGGGCAAAGCACGCGGATGGGCAGTTTGCCCTTCAGCATCGTCCGCACCTGGACGGGCGAAGTATGCGTGCGCAAGACCGTATCGTCGTCGATGTAAAAGGTATCCTGCGGATCGCGCGCCGGATGGTTGAAGGGCAGGTTCAGCATGTCGAAATTGTATTTGACGAGCTCGATCTCAGGTCCTTCTTCGACGGTAAAACCCATGCCGACAAAGATGTCGCGGATCTGGCGCGTAACTTGCGTGATCGGGTGCAGCTTACCGATGCCGCGCGCTTTGCCGGGGGCGGTCACGTCGATGCGTTCGCGCTCAAAGCGGCGCTCTTGGGCGCGCGCCTGGAGAGCGGTCATCGCGTCGTCGATGCGCGCCTCGAGCGCGGCGCGTTTTTCGTTGACGAGGGCACCGATGATCGGGCGTTCGTCCTTGGGCAGGCCACCCATGGCGCGGAGCAGTTCGGTCAGTTCGCCCTTCTTTCCCAGCACGCGCAGACGAATCGCCTCGATGCTTGCGACGCGTTCGTCGTCGTTCGCGAGCGTTTCGAGCCGTTCGATCTGTTCCTGTGCGGCGGTGACGATTTGATCCAGCCGCTCTTGGATGGGCTGGGGATTGGATTGTTTGTCCATGCGCGTCTCCTCCTTCGATTCGGAAAAACAAAAAAGCGCGCTCGTCCCAAGGGACGAAGCGCTGCTCGTGGTACCACCCAAATTCGCCGGCCGTCCGATATCACGGACAGCGAGCCTTTGTCGGCTGTATCGGGCCTAACCCGTCGCCCCTACGCAGCGTTTTGCCTTCAGGGTGAGCGCTCGGGAGCGAACTTCGGACGCATTCGTCACGGGGGGCTTTCAGCTCCGCACCCGCGGCGCCTCCCTCTCTTTTGAGCGAAATCTCGTCTTACTCTTCTCCGTCAAAGCGGCTTTTATGCGATTAAACTGCATTATAGCATACCAAGGCGCACCCATGCAAGGGACAATGTCAATGTCGCGAAGTAAGCGGGCGATTGATAAACGCCCCTACATCCCAATAGCCATGTTTGTTCGCCGGTAGGGGCGATTTTAAATAGCCCGCGCTGGAAATACCGCCACCGTTTGCCACCTGATTCCCACCCTAGATTCGGAGTATAAAAAGCCCGCGGA
>JAVBLF010000051.1:0-5467 GCA_031553675.1 Eubacteriales bacterium
CTGTCCGACGCGGCGTTTGAGGCAGGCTATTCGAACGAAGGCACGATCCAGGGCGGATTCCGCCCGCTCAAGAACATCATGGGTCTCTGGATCATCCAGCAGTGCCGCCGCCAATGGGAGAGCGAAGGCCAAACGCTGACATGGGACGAGATCGTCGCCTGTGCGCAGACGGCAAAGCCCCATACCGCGCTGATCGATCCGGATGACGGCGCCTTTTTCGCAGCTGATGACATGGTGGGCGCGATCCGCGACTTCTGCGCGAAGACCGGCCAAACGCCGCCCGAATCGGTGGGCGCGATCGCGCGCTGCGTGTACGAGTCGCTGGCGATGGAATACCGCTGGGCGATCGAACGGATCGAGGAAATCCGAGGCGGCGCGGTCGACGCGCTCCACATCGTCGGCGGGGGCAGCCAAAACAAGCTGTTGAACCAGATGACAGCCAACGCGACGGGCAAACGCGTCGTCGCAGGGCCGGTCGAGGGGGCTTGCATCGGGAACTTGCTCGGCCAGGCGATGGCGCTGGGCGAGATCGCGGGCGTCGATCAGATGCGCGACGTCGTGCGCCGTTCCTTCGACGTCGAGGACTACGAGCCGCAGGAGACCCAGGCGTGGCAAGACGCTTACGGACGCTTTCTGGCGGTCAAGTGATGTGCAAGTGATTGCAAGTGTTTTTCTTGTATGCTTGCAATCATGTAGTTGACAAGGATCACATGGCAGGCATACATTTTCCGGCGAAATCCACTTGCGGTTCCCCGCGCTTTGTCGTACAATGTCCATGGGTTCGATACACAGGTATCATGACCCCACACGAAGCGTAGAAGCAACAGGAGGAAACGAATTATGGCATACAAGATCAGTGACGAATGCACCGCTTGCGGCGCTTGCGCCGAAGAATGCCCCAACGAAGCGATCACCGCCGGCGACGAAAAATACGTGATCGACCCCGAAAAGTGCGTCGACTGTGGCGCTTGCGAAGAGGCTTGCCCCGTGGGCGCGCCCGCTGCGGTATAAGAGAAGCAAAAAGTGGCCGACGGCCACTTTTTTTGTGTGAAAGCGCCTTTGCGCTTCACGACGGTATGTCAGGTCACTTTCGGCGGTTTTCCATGTGGTCGAGAAAGGACAACACGAGCATACCCAGTCCGATCACGACCGTCAAAGTCTGGTAAGCATCCAAGTTCGTTACCTCGTCTTCTGTGGAGTGGTGGGTGTGAGTGAGAGTGTGTGAGGCGGCCTCTGGCAACAGTATAGCACATACGATCGGCGAACGATAGGGGAACACTTACTCTTTTGATTTGATGAAGTGTGGAGCCCCCGAAATGATATGACGCGCGCCGATCTGCCTTGCTTTTGCGCGCGAAACGTGTCAATTGTAGCCGCCGAACTGGACGCGATCGGATTCGATCGATATAATGGTAGGCAGAAAATGTGATACCATCGCCATACGGCGTGAAAGGGGATTTGAATATGAAAACAAAAGCAGTGCGCCTTTACGGCAAAGAAGACCTCAGGCTCGAGGAATTCGAGCTTCCGGCCATCCGCGACGACGAGATCCTCGCCAAAATCGTCTCGGACAGCATTTGCATGTCGACCTACAAGGAAGCCAAACAGGGAGCCGATCACAAGCGCGTACCGGCAGACATCGCGACGAATCCGGTCATCGTGGGCCACGAGTTCTGCGGCGAACTGGTCGAAGTCGGCGCGAAATGGCAGGACAAATTCAAGGCGGGCGACCGCTTCTCGATCCAGCCCGCGCTCAACGATCCCGAAAACGTCCACGCCGCGCCGGGCTATTCCTTCGCGCACATCGGCGGGGCGGCGACCTACGTCATCATTCCGGCCAAAGTGATGGAGTTCGGCTGCCTGCTCAACTACGAGGGCGAAGCCTTTTACCACGGTTCACTGGCCGAGCCGGTGAGCTGCATCGTCGGCGGCTTCCACGTCAACTACCACACCCGCCCCGGCAGCTACATCCACGACATGGGCATCGTCGAGGGCGGCAACATGGCGCTTCTCGCCGGCGTCGGGCCGATGGGCCTTGGCGCGATCGACTACGCGCTGCACAATGACCGCAAACCGGGCCTCCTCGTCGTGACCGACATCGACCAGGCCCGCCTCGACCGCGCGGCCTCGATCTATACGGTCGAAGAAGCGGCGAAGCAGGGCGTCAAGCTGGTCTACCTCAACACGAGCGGCATCGAAAACGTGCCCAAAGCCATGCTGGATCTGACAGGCGGCAAGGGCTTCGACGACGTGTACTGCTATGCGCCGGTCAAGCCGGTCGTCGAGCAGGCCGACGCCATCCTCGGCTACGACGGTTGCCTGAACTTCTTCGCGGGCCCGACCGATCCCAACTTTTCGGCGTCCTACAACTTCTACAACGTCCACTACCAGGCCACCCACGTCGCCGGAAACAGCGGCGGCAACACCGACGACATGATCGAAGCGCTCGACCTGATGGCTAAAGGCCGGATCGACCCGTCCGCCATGATCACCCACGTCGGCGGCATGGATTCGGTGATCGAAACGACGCTCAACCTGCCGAAGATCCCCGGCGGCAAGAAGCTGGTCTACACCCAGATCGCGCTGCCCATGACGGCGATCGCCGACTTCGCTGAGCTCGGCAAGACCGACGCCGTTTTCGCGGCGCTCGCGGAGATCGTCGGCCGTCACAATGGTCTGTGGAATGCCGAAGCCGAAGCGTATCTGCTCGCACACGCCAAGGCGATTTGACGGAGGGCACAGATATGGCAAAGCAATGGATCGAAGAACTTGGCAGCGTTGAAAAGGCTGCCGCGCGGATCGCGCCCGCCATTCGCGCGGCGCTGCACGCGGATTTCGTCTGTTTTTCGGCGATGCCGGATCTCGACGCCGCTTCTTTTGCGAGCGCATGTCGAAACGGCGGACTGACGGGCGAATTCCTCGAAGGGGCAGACCTCGAAGCCATCTACGCGCAGCTCCCGAAGCTCGCGCAGGATGTGCAGACGATCGGCGTCGGAGGGCTGGGCTGCTTTGCGCCCAAACAGGCGACGCCCGCCGCGAGTCGCGATCAAAGGCTTTGCGGCAAGGTCGCGATCGTCACGGGCAGCGCCCAGGGCTTTGGCGACGGCATCGCACGCGAATTGGCCGCCCGAGGGGCTTGTGTCGTGATCGCCGACCTGAACGACGCGCTCGCACAGAAAAACGCGGACGAATTGAACGCGACATACGGTGCGTCGGTCGCGATCGCCGTCAAAGCCGACGTCACGAACGAAGCGTCGGTCGAAGCGCTGATCGAGCAAACCGTGCTCGCGTTCGGCGGGCTGGATCTTTTCGTCAGCAACGCGGGCATCGTGCGCGCGGGCAGCCTCGAAGAGATGTCGCTGGCCGACTTTGAGCTCGTGACCAAGATCAACTACACCGCCTTTTTCATCTGCACGAAATACGCGTCCCGCGTCATGAAGCTGCAACACCGCTTCGACCCCGAACGCTATGCCGACATCGTGCAGATCAACTCGAAATCGGGGCTGGACGGCTCGAACAAGAACTTCGCCTACGCGGGTAGCAAGTTTGGCGGCATCGGTCTCGTGCAGTCCTTCGCGAAGGAGCTCGTCGAGCATAACGTCAAGGTCAACGCGATCTGCCCCGGCAACTACTATGAAGGCCCGCTGTGGAGCGATCCGGACAAGGGGCTTTTTGTGCAATACCTGAACGCAGGCAAGATCCCCGGCGCGAAGACCGTGGCGGACGTGCGCGAATCCTACGTGTCGAAGGTGCCGATGCGCAAGGGCTGCTCGCCTCTCGACGTCGCGCGGGCGATCTGCTACTGCGTCGAACAAGAAAACGAAACCGGCCAGGCCATCCCGGTGACGGGCGGGCAGATCATGTTGGCATAAGTTTCACAAAAGCTTTTGGAGGCAGCGGGCGATTGGCGTTATCAATCGCGCGTTGCCACACAGCTTGTCGCAGCTTCACCGAAAAGTGGCCGCTTGGCCACTTTTTTTGTGCGTGCGACAAAAGAAGTAGTATATGGGAAGGGCATGCGCTACAATAAAAGAGAGCGCCGCTTGCGCTCTCTGACATGGCATGTGTAAAGGAGAAGGTATGAGGTATAGCATACAAGGCGGTCAACTGCCCGTCGTCATCTGCGATCTCGAATCGGGCGAAGAAATGTTCACCGAGAGCGGTGGCATGAGTTGGATGAGCGACAACATCCAAATGAGTACGAACATGGAAGGCGGCCTCTTTAAGGGTTTGGGGCGCGCGCTTTCCGGCGAATCGCTCTTCATGGCGACCTACAGCGCGTCGCGCGGGCCGGGCATGATCGCGTTTTCGTCCTGTTTTCCGGGCAGCATACTCGCGCTGGACTTGTGCCCGGGACAGAGCGTCATCTGCCAGAAACGCTCCTTTCTGGCGGCGGAACGCAGCGTCACCTTGGCGACGCACTTTCAGAAACGGCTGGGCGCGGGGTTGGTTGGCGGCGAAGGCTTCATCCTCCAGCGCTTGACCGGGCCGGGTACGGCCTTCATCGAGATCGACGGCGCCACCATCGAATACGAGCTACAGCCCGGACAGCGGATCAAGGTCGATACGGGGCATGTTGCGTACATGGACGAAAGCGTCCAGCTCGACATTACGACGGTCAAGGGCTTCAAGAACATCCTCTTCGGCGGGGAAGGCCTCTTCCTCACAACGCTGACCGGACCCGGCCACGTCTATCTGCAATCGATGCCGATCGAAAACGTCGCCAAGAGCATTATGCCCTTCGTGCCGTCGAAATCGTAGTGGGGGTAGCATGGGCAACATCGAGCTCTTCGACCAGATCGCGGCGCACTACGACACACCCGAACGGGTTCGCGTCGCAAAAGCCGCCGCCGACGCCTTGCGATCGCGCATATCGGGCGCGTCGGGGCGTACGGCCATCGATTTCGGCTGCGGCACGGGGCTGATCGGTTTCGAGTTGCGCGACTGTTTCGACGCGATCACCTTCGTCGACGCATCGCAGGCGATGGTCGATCGCGTGAGGCAAACGATCGATGCGAAGGGCATAGCGTCGGCCAGCGCCGTCTGTGCCGACGTGACGGTGGCATGCCCGCAAGACCTTCGCGCCGATTCCATCATGGCCGTACAGGTGCTGCTCCACATCCGAGACACCGAAGCCCTGCTTCAATGCCTCTACGGCATGCTCCACCCCGGCGGGCATCTTTTGATCGTCGATTACGATCGAAATGAGTCGGTTCAATCCGAGCTGATCCACCCCGGCTTCGAGCAGGCGGAACTCCGCGCGATGCTAAAGCGCGTGGGCTTTGCCCATGTCGAATCTGCTACTTTCTACAGCGGTGAAAAGCTCCTGATGAATTGCGACGCTTCGCTGTTCTGGCTCGATGCCGTCAGGGGCGCTTGAACGGGAAGATGCAAAAGAGTGGCGCGAAACCACTCTTTTGTGCTATTTTCCCTTTTCGTGCCCGCTGCTGTGCGTGCCGATGTGCTT
>JAVBLF010000134.1:0-5875 GCA_031553675.1 Eubacteriales bacterium
TCGACTGTCTGTCGTCTTTCAGGTGATCGCCCAGAATCTGATCGGCTTCGACACGATGATCTTCGTGCTGGCCGCGCTCAATGTATGGATTTTTCACAGCGCCCGTCGCGAAGCCGATCGCCTCTATCAGATCCTCCACCAAACGATCTTTCTGCCCGAACACGTCGCCCATCCGTCTGACGCACAGCGCAGCCTCAATGCGCTGAAAGAGAGCGACCTCGTCGCGCTCCGCAAACGGGCTGAAAGCCTCTACAGCCATTTCGTCAACGTCACAGGGCTCTTTCCGCTCTTCGGCATCTTGGGGACGGTCGTGTCCCTCATTCCGATGGCGGCCGACATGTTGAACATGCAACAGAACTTTTTTGCCGCCCTGACATCGACGTTCTGGGGCTTGGTCTTCGCGATCGTCTTCAAAGCGTTTGACGGCTTTCTCGGCGCACGCATGGAGGACAACGAGAAAAACGTGGCGCTCTACCTCAACCGGCGCCCCATCCGCAACGAGGAAACGCCATGCGCAACAAAGGAATCGCTTTCGACCTGACGCCGCTGCTCGACGTCATCCTGATCCTGATGTTCATCATCCTGGTGCAGGGACACGGGCAGGTGGAACGCGCGCAGACGGCCGCTGCATCGAGCGAGACGGATCGCAGAGCGATCGCCGCAGCCCTCGATGCGACGCGTGCCGAAAACGAGGCGCTGTCTTCCGACAACGATACGCTCCGACGGCAGATGGGCGCGCGAAACGCCGTACTCGACAATAGCGCCACGATCGCCATCAGCGTCGAGACGGCGGACGAGGGGCGGATGCTACGGATCGAAACGGAAGGGCAGGGCGTGCGTTCGATCCCGATCCGTTGGGAAGACCGCAACAGCGCCGCCAACGAATTGCGTGCCGCGCTCACCCAAGGCGTGAAAGCGGCGGGCGACCAACCGGTATACCTCGTGTTTGTGTTTGACCGCAACGAGATCTACCAGACCGATTATGCGTTGGTGCGCGACGCCTTGCAAGCTTGCAAAAGCACGCCGCACGTCTACACCGTGGAAGTCGATGCGGCTGAGTCGCGTTCGGCCGATTGACCATGGGACGAGGAAAGATCATGCAGAATGACCATTTGCCGGACGCCGCTCCGGACGAGAGGAAACGCCGCCGTTCGCGCGCCCGAAAGCGTGGCAAACGAAGCCGCCAGGCCGTCGTGGGAACGGGCATTGCCGCGCTGCTTCTGCTCGGTGGCTTTGGCCTGGGGAAGGGTTGGGGGTGGCCGGCCGCTTCCAATGGCGCAGCGCCCGCCGTCGCGATCGAATCGGACGCGGTGGAGCGTGCCGATGCGTCGGCGTCGCCGACACAAGCCTCGGAAAAGGGCATCGTCGAAGTGCGCGAAGATCGAATCTTCTACCTCGGGCAGCCGATCGCGATCGACGCGCTGCGGGAATCCATCCTGCGCGATTACGAGGCGGGCGCGATCTGGGCGCTTCGGGATGCCCACGCCAAAAAGGCGCGTTACGACGAAGCGCGCGCCTTGATGACCGAGCTCGCGATCAACTTCATCGAGATCGAGGCGGCCGTCTCCGAAAGCGAATGAGATAAAAAAAAAGTGGCGATGGGCCACTTTTTTGGCAGGGAGCTTAGGAGTTTTTCATCACGATGCCCTTGACGAAGTTGGCCGTCTCTTCGCAGCGGTCGCAGCACTTTTCGAGGCGGTAGAAGACTTCCGTCCAGGCCATGACTTCGAGCGGGCTCCGGTTTTCGACATAGAGCTTTCGCACCGACTGCATGTAGAGGCGATCGCCGTCTTCTTCAAGCGTGTTGACCGCGACGGCGGCGTCTTGCAGGGCTTTGGGTTTTTTGAAGTTCGCGAATTCGCGAAAGACCGTCCGCAGCGTCTCGCAGCAAGCCGTGATGATCTCGCAAAACTCGCAAGCTTCCGGCAGAATCGTCTTGAGGTTGAACATGTAGATCTTGATCAAGACGTCCTCGATCGCATCGGTGATGTCGTCGATCATGTAGGCGATCGAGGCGATGTCTTCGCGGTCGATCGGCGTGATGAATTCCGCCATCAACTTCTCGTAGATCTCGTGTACGCCTTCGTCGGCGGCGTTTTCGATCGCGTGCATCTTCGTTAGGCGAAGCTGTAGATGCTCCGGGTCAAAGTCCTTGAGGTGGCTGTCAAGCTCGACCGCCGCCTGGCAGGAATAGTCGATCAAGCCGACCAGCATTTTGAAGTAATCGTTTGTACGTCCGAAAGCCATGGGAACCCTCCTTTAGAATAACCACATGAAGATCTTGGCCATGATGTAGCCGATCAGTCCGCAGCCGGGAAAGGTGAGAATCCAGGCGGACATCATTTCCCTGACGACATTCCAGTTGACCGATTTGAGGCGTTTGGCCGCGCCGACACCCATGATGGCGGTCGTTTTCGTGTGCGTCGTGCTGACGGGAAGTCCGGTCAGCGACGACACGAGCAGGCAGAGCGCCGCCGCCATGTCGGCCGAAAATCCCTGGTATTTTTCCAGCTTGACCATGTCCATTCCGACGGTCTTGATGATGCGCATGCCGCCGATCGAGGTGCCGAAGGCCATGACGAGCGAGCAGAGGACCATGAGCCAGATCGGGATGACGAAATTGCTGATATCGGTCTGCCCCTTGGACAGGAAGATGCCCAACATGAAGACGCCCATGAACTTCTGGCCATCCTGCGCGCCGTGCATGAAGGCCATGGCCGCGGCGCCGCCGATTTGCGCGCCGTGGAAAAAGCGGAGCGTGTGCCCGCGGTGCATGCGGCGGCATATCTGTTCGATGCCCTTGACGACGACGTAACCCATGCCGAAGCCGAGCGCCGTCGAAAACACGAGGCCGTAGACGACTTTGAGCCACTCCGCGCCGTTGATGCCGGCCAGACTGCCGTGTGCCGCGATGGCCGCGCCCGTCACGCCCGCGATCAAGGCGTGGCTCTCGCTCGTAGGGATGCCGAACCACCAGGCGACCGTCGCCCACAGCACGATCGCGAAAAGGGCCGCACACAGCGCGATCAGCGCCTCGTGCGCGTTCGAGCCAAAGTCAACCATATTGTAGATCGTCTGCATGACGGTGGCGTTGACAGCCGTCATGACGAGCACGCCCAAAAAGTTGAACACGACGGCCATGTAGATCGCCGCTTGGGGACTCATCGCCCGGGTCGAGACGCAGGTCGCGATCGCGTTGGGCGCGTCTGTCCAGCCGTTGACAAGGATGACGCCGAGCGTCAGCAGTGTGATGAAAAACAGGGGGGGACTCGTGGTCAGATTCTTTAAAAAGTCCGTCAGATGAATGGTCATGGGCGCCTCCTTCGCAGTATAAACCCGATAATACAATAGCACGATCCTGAAATTTTCGCCATAGAACTATTGAAAGACACTCCATCGCGATGAGGGATCCCGTTTTGGCCGCGAAGAAGCCTTCGAAAAGCCGCGGCGAAGTGCTTGACAAAGCGAAGCGGATCTCGTAAAATGGACAAAATAGAAAAAAGCTTTGACGAGGAAAAGTAGGCCGAACATCCCGTTCAGAGAGTTGCCGTTCGCTGTGAGGCAACCGGGATCTAGGGTGAAGCTCGCCTCCGAGCCGCGCACTGAAAGCCGTTTTTTGCTCTAGGCTGCGCCGGAATCTCCGCCGTTATCGGGTGAGCGCGTTGCTTGACGCGCGCAGAGTGGGCGCTTGTGCGCCAATTGGAGTGGTACCGCGGAAGTACGGACTTTCGTCTCCTACATTTGGATAGGAGAGGACAGTCCGTTTTTAGTTGTCTTCTCAAAGCAATTCACATTCAGGAGGAATGCGATATGACGAACCAACACCTGATCGACCTGCCCTTGGGCGCGCTCCTGGCCAACACAGCCAAACGTTTCCCGGATCATCTGGCGGTCAAGTACACCGAGCGGGACTACGAGCGTAGCTACAGCGAATTTAACGCCGAGTGCGACGCCGTCGCCAAAGGCTTGTATGCCATGGGGATTCGCAAGGGCGATCACGTCGCGATTTGGGCGACGAATGTCCCCGAATGGTTGGTCGCGGTCTTTGCGACGGCCAAGATCGGCGCCGTTCTCGTCACGGTCAACACGAATTACAAGATCTTCGAGCTCGAATACCTGCTCCGCCAAAGCGACAGCAAGGCGCTGATCCTGATCGACGGCTTCAAGGACGCCAATTACCTCGAGATCTTCGACACGCTTTGCCCGTCCTGCAAGACCAGCCAACCCGGCGAACTCAGCCATCCCATGCTGCCCATGCTCAAGCACGTCGTCTACGTCGGCGAAGACACGCCGCCCGGCATGTACAATTGGCGGGACATCGAGGACATGGGGAAGGACGTGTCCGACGACACCATGCGCGGCGTCGCCTTCTCGATCAGTTGCCACGACGTGATCAACATCCAATACACGTCCGGTACGACGGGCTTTCCCAAGGGCGTCATGCTCTCGCATTACAACATCGTCAACAACGGCCTCTGCATTGGCGATCGCATGAAGTTCACCGAGGACGACAAGCTCTGCATCCCCGTGCCTTTCTTCCACTGCTTCGGCCTCGTGCTCGCCATCATGGCCTGCGTGACGCACGGCACGAGCATGGTGCCCCTCGTCGCCTATCACCCACTGCGGGTCATGGAAGCCGTACAAAACGAGCAATGCACCGCCCTGCACGGCGTGCCAACCATGTTCATCGGCGTGCTGGAACATCCCGAGTTCCGCAATTTCACTTTCCCCAGGCTGCGCACCGGCATCATGGCGGGTTCCCCCTGCCCGATCAAGGTCATGCAGCAGGTGGTCGATGACATGGGCATGCGCGACATCACGATCGTCTACGGTTTGACCGAAGCGTCTCCGGGCTGCACCCAGACAACGACCGACGACACGATCGAGCGCCGCGTTTCGACGGTCGGCCGCGTCTTCCCCGGCGTCGAGGCCAAGGTCGTCGATCCCGAAACAGGCGAAGAACTGCCCCCGAATACCCCCGGTGAGTTTTGCGCGCGCGGCTATAACATCATGAAAGGCTACTACAAGATGCCCGAGGCGACCGCCCAGGTCATCGACACGGACGGCTGGCTGCATTCGGGCGACCTCGCGTCGGTCGACGAGGAGGGCTACTTCAAGATCACCGGCCGCATCAAGGACATGATCATCCGCGGCGGGGAAAACATCTATCCCAAGGAGATCGAGGAGTTTTTGTACACCTACGAGCCCATCCGCGACGTCCAGGTGATCGGCGTACCGTCAAAGCAGTATGGCGAAGAGATATGCGCCTGTGTTATCCTGAAAGAAAGCGCGTCTGTCACCGAAGACGAGATCAAAGAACACGTCCGGAGCCACATGGCGCGCCACAAAACGCCCAAATACATCTGGGTCATGGATGCCTTCCCGACCACGGCCAGCGGCAAGATCCAAAAGTACAAGCTGCGCGAAGGAGCGATCGACCTCTTCCACCTCGGCGAGGAGGCCGCCATCGAAACGGCTTAGGATCGCATGGGAGCGAATGCAAACCAAGTGTTGCAAGTCGCAATGTTTAGGCCGTTTTGCTGCAACGGGCAATAATCAATGCGAATCAAGGTTACGAACCTAACGTATTGCGAGGCCGTTTGGCTGCATCGGGCGATTGATAATGCGAATCAAGGGTAACCAACCTAACGTATCGCAAGGCTGTTTTGCTGCAACGGGCGATTGATAATGCGAATCAAGGGTTACCAACTTAACGTATCGCGAGGCTGTTTTACTGCAACGGGCGATTGATAATCGCCCCTACAGGCGCACAAACAAGGCTTACGGGGTGTAGGGGCGATTATCAATCGCCCGCTTGGGAAACCCCAACTCGTTTCGACAGCGGATTTGATAACCTGTTTTCGGGTGGCGGGTT
>JAVBLF010000111.1:0-26228 GCA_031553675.1 Eubacteriales bacterium
TGAGCGCCCGATCCCTCGCTGTTATCTGCTCGCCTTGGCGGGTGATGGTGTCGGCCTGGGTTTGGATGATGCTGTCGGCCATCACGCCGTCCTCCTGCATTCCGTTTCGTGCTTATCCCAGCAATCTTCGCAGTAGATCACACCGTAGTCGTTGTGATAATCCTGGCCTGCATAAATGCCCTGTCCGCATTCGCAGTACGTTTTCGGCTTCTCGTCCTCTTCCTGCGGATCGTGACGCAGGCGAGTGGTTTCGCTGTATGGCATATTACACCGCCGTTTCTTCGTCGTAGAGAAAATGCTTGGGCAGCACTGGGTCTGCCATGAACTCCGGACATTCAATGACGAGATAGCCGTCAATCCGTTCGTGCCGCTTTACTTCGACTGCGGCACCGCAATTGCATCGCTTCGGTTGATTGTCTTTCATAGCTCAACCCCCAAAATTCGCGCCATTTCCGCCTTGTTGTCGTACATCTTGCCACGTCGGCGGCTCTCTCCGTCCACCTTGACTGGAGCGCACCGCTCTCGAACGCGATCGTACGATCGATGCAATGCGATATTTTCAGGAGCCTTGAGATCCTTTGGCGCAAGATTTGTCGTGCAGATCAAAGGCTTTTTGCTCCTATAGCGCGAGTCGATAATTTGGTATACCTGCTCCATTGCGAATGACGTGTCGCGCTCAGCGCCCAAGTCGTCGATCACCAGCAGCCCGAACTTTTGCAGCGATACGATGAAAGTGTTTTTGTCAGCGTCAAAGCCCATCGCCTGCATTTTGTTGAGCAGCATCGGCATGCTGATCACATAAGCCGATATACCTCGGTCGATGAGCGCATTCGCGATGCAGCAGCCCCAGAAAGTCTTGCCAGTACCGACGCCGCCGTAAAACAGAAGTCCCATGCCATTCTTGTACATTTCCGGCCACTCTTCGACGTAGCGATGCGCGATCATAGCCGTTCTGTCGTCTGTGCCGTCGTCGTTGGCAAAGGTCTGGCGATACGAAGGGTCAGTAAGCCCGGAGCGCCTAAGCCTGCGTACTTTTTGCGCGAACTCAATCTTTAGAGCCTTTTCACGTTCGGCATGGAACCGCTCGGCCATGCAGGGACATTGACAAAAGACGCGGTGAACGCCCTGCGGTGTGTTGATGTCGCATTGCTTTTTGCCGCCACATTGACCGCAAACGAGAAATCCGTCGGCATCAATGGTGTCCCCGCCTTGGGCGTTATTGCGAGATATTGAGAGTATGGCAGAGGTGAGATCGAGTCCCAATATTACCACTCCTCGTCATAATTCTTTTGGTTTGTCAGCTCGTTGGCGGGTTTCGCTCCCGCGCTGTTTTTGAGCGGGAATATCCCCGACCAGCCCCTGGCAATTGACTGCTCAGGATCGCTATCTTCGTCGGCACGTCGGAAGCGAGCGCATCCAGTTGCATGATGAGAGAGGCAATGGCTCTGCTCGTCATAGGCTTCTTCCGCTCTTTCCGGTCGGCAATGAAGTCGCAAATGGCAGCGTCAAGCAAAGGATCGTCCGCGTAGCGGACAGGCGGAGCGTCAGCGACGCTCTTCTTCTTTCCTTTACTCTCCTTTGCTTTACTTTCCTTTACTTTACTTTGCGGCAAAATGTCTACTTTTTCGTCCAAAATGCCTCCTTTTTCATCGAAAATGTTGCCATCTTGCCATTCAACGGTATTCTTGTACTCATCCATATCTATCAACGAGATTCGTGGATCAAACAGGACATCCTTTCGTTTGTGGCATGCATCGAAATACCTTCGCTGTATCCCCTTGCTGGTCAATATAGAGAACCTCTCAAAAATGCTTCTATCAAAGAACCCACGTTTGAGCAATTCAAACACTACATCCTTCACGCAGGAATGCTGACAACCGTCACCCACGCCTTTTGCAAACAATAGTGCAATATCGTCGTCCCAGCGGATAAAATAGCCGTCTCGGTATATCTTGCATAGCAGCCTAACTGCGATGACCTCTCCCTTTGTCCCGAACCGCGCAGATACGAACTGGATTTTCTCGTCACTGAAGAAATCTACATCGAATGAAAAATAGTCCAGTCCCGTTTTTCTGTTCATGACGGTTTTCCATCACCCCCACCTGCGCCCGGTACCCGCATACCGGGCGCGCCTGCTATGTGAATCACGTCGTGCGTTTCCCCACGATTTCGCGGAGGACACGTCTCGGAATCTTGCCATCATGCACTTTTCGATGGCACTCATGGCACAGATGAATCAGATTATCCGGCACGTCATGCCCACCAGCACCCTTCGATTTGATGTGATGGACTTCGCCCTTGCCCCAGCGGTAGCAATACTCGCAGAAGTCCCTTCGTGCGGCCTTGATGGCATTCCGGTCGCGGATGCGCTCACATTTCGGAAGCATGGCCCCACTCCCTTGCGATCTGGCTTTCGAGGATGCGGATGTTGAGCTTGTAGGCGTGGATGGCTTCTCTGGCTGACTCGTACACTACCTCGGCAGCGTCGCGGTCGAGCCGAAGCTGCGCGACTCTCTCGTCGCCCCTCGCGACGTCGCCGATGATGGTGACGGGGAAGCCGTCGGCGCGAAGCGCAAGGATTTTCGCAGCGAGGGCGACGCCGTAATCGCGTTTCTTTTGGGCATAATCGGAGCCGCGCTCTTTGTAGGCGTTAATTGCCTTGTCGAGCAGGCGTCGATTCTGCTGCATCTCGCGCATGAGGTCCTGCATGTTTTACTCCCAAGGCAGCTTCAGTTCCTGCTGAATGCTGTGCAAGAGCGCATTGAGCGCTGTGGAAGGCGCATCTGCGCTGCTCTTGTACCCGTTCTGTGAGAATGCTCGCTTGAGCAACTCCACATCACCGCCTGCGGCAAGCTTCAGTTCCTTGATTTGCTCCGCTGTGAGAGCGCCATCTTTTGCTTTCTCTTGCTGCTTGGGTGCCGGTTTTGACGGCTCGTGCGTTTCGGCGTCGGGGTCTTGCATCTCCTCGGTCGGGATGCAAAAAGTTTGGAAGCAGGCGTATTTGAATGCAACCGACATGGCCTTGTTCGTGGCCTTATCGCCGCTGTCCATGCCCTCACCGACGACGATAGCGCTCACGCTGCTCCCATCGTCGGCGTAGAAGCTAAACTTCACGCGGCAGATCGAATAAATCAGGTTGCCGCCCTTTGCGGTCGTCCGTTCTTCGCGTGTGTGTTCTAGCACTTCCGGGACGATGCTGACGTTGTGCTTGACCAGGGCGGGTTGCAATGCGTTCATGACGTCGTCGATGCCGCGATACATGAAGCCCTGTTGCTGGTTTCGCTTCTCTTTCCCGATATGTCCGATCTCGGCCATAACCGCCGAAAGCGCGCTGTAGATTTTAGGGCTTTCCACAACCTAAACCCCCTTCGCGAGTTCCACCGTGAAGCTGTCCGCGCCGATCGTTGGGATAACACCTTCGACGAGCTCTCCGGTTTCGGCGTAAATGGCAGCACCGGCCGCGATGATAATCGACTTTTTAAGGCTGTTCGCGCCATCCCAGTCTGTGGACTCCACGACCTTGATGTGCTTGGGAGCCTTGGCTTTGCACCAGGCGAGCATTGCCGCCTCGTCGCGCTTGAAGCTCACGCGGCCCTTTTTGAGTACAAGGGAACCGGATGGGAGCTGGTACTTCTCCTGTGTCGCGGTGGTTTTGTGCGGCACCGTATCGAAATAGGCGTTGAGCAGCCCGATGAAGTAGGCGGCGCTGTTTTCGGCGCGATCCTTGAAGTGTTGCGCCTGCTGCTGGTAGAAAGCAATCTGCTCGTTGCATGCACCCACCAGGCGCGCTTCTTCCGTGCGGATTTCAGCCAGTTTTTGCAGTGCCCACTCGGCGCTTTTGTCGTCGTAGACCTCGAAACGCTCTTCCGTTTCGGGGATGATCTCTTTCAAAATGGCGTTCATGCTTTTCCTCCTATCGGTCGTAGAGCGTCCGAAGGCACTCGTCGCAAACGTCTGTCTGTTCTTCGTCAATTTCCTCGCCGCAATGAACGCAGCGGGGAACGGCATACGGGCTTGCCTTTCCGGCACCCAGGTTGAAAAAGAACTTGCTCATCGTGTTGATATCGGCGTCATCAAACGCAAGAATTTCATTCTTCATGGCTTATCTCCATAGTCCGGCGCACGATCTCTGTATGCCCAGTAAATCCGATCGCGCCGACACATGTTGTTCAGTTCCGCGCGCTCGTTCAGCCCTTCGGCGCAGTGAGCGCAGAGCGTGTAGTATGGCGCAAAGGTGAGCGCCTTGGCGTGGCTGGCGAGCGTCGCGGTGCGGATGCTTGCGACAGCGCGTCGATCGGATATGCCCAATATGCGCTTGCAGTTGTCGCAGATGCGGTAGGCTTCGTTCGACGATTCAGGCGATAGCGCTGGTTCGTCTCGACTGTTGCGCCACCATTCATAGGCTTCTTGTGGCGTCACGTCGTCGCTCACCATGAAGCAGTCGACGACACCAACAAAGCGTTCAGAGATCTCGCACCATGTGCCTTCGATTGTCGTTACAAAGCCGTCGGCACGGTGTTTCGGGATCTCGCTGTAGTCCATGGCTTGCCTTTCTGCGCAAAATGCGCTACGATATGGGTGTAATTTGTGTTCAGGACGCTTGTGCGTCCGCGCCCTGCTGGTTGCCGCCAGTGGGGCTTTTTTCGTCCGGTGCGTTATCACGCCAGCAATGCTTCAAATCGGCTACGGCGTACCTCCAGAAGATCCAAGCGATTGTCACGAGCAGCGCGGGACCAAGCGCCAACCAGATCTGGTTAAGAGCGGCGAAAAGGTATTCTGTGGGGGTCATTGGGGTTTCCTCATTTCTTCGAAGTAGCGCTGAATCATCGCGTCGACTATGCCATAATCGGCGCATTGGAGTACGTTTTTTCTTGGGTCGTTTTCTCTCGGCAGTGGACTATACGTCTGACACCCGATAAGAAAGTCAATCACTGCCTTATTTCCGGCGACTCTTCTAGTGAGCAACATGAGGTTGTCGCAGTCTTTGCATAGGTGGAATATGCAGCCATCGACGTTAGCTTCGAGGCTTGCCGATTGACCGCAGCGGTAGCATTTATCCATGTGTTTTCTCCCCAAAGGCGTTCATTTGGCATTTCCGCCCGTGACAGCCCATGCTGGCTTTTTCGGGTCGTTGGGTGGTGGAAAGATTTCTTCCAAGGGTAGGGCGGAAAGCCCGACAAAGCGTTTGATTTTATGGGCTTCGTTGATCGAGAACTGCCGTCGCCCTCGCCCGTTCATACAGTCGGAGATGTAGCCGACAGAACGGTCAGTGATATGAGCCAGGTCTTTATATGTGATGCCACGCATTAGCATCTCGGCACGTAGGCGCAAATACTGGCGTGCGCGTGGCGTTTTGCTTTTCTGCGGCATGGACTCACCTTCCTTTTTGTTGTGCCAAATGATATTGCGTCATGCAATGCGCCCAATGACGTACATTGCCGTGCCTCGTCGCGTGTGGTAGACGTGCATCAGGATCCAATCTCCAGTTGCTAAGAAGCTGTTTACGGTTGCTTCCAGGTCGCAGGTCAAAACCTGTTTGACTCTCGATAGGGTTTCGACGCTGGGGAGCGTGGCTTGTTTCGGCATGGGTTCACCTGCTTTCTGATGAGTGGTCTGCTATATGTGCTTCCTATGCGTGTGCTGTGTTGATCGCTGCGGTTGTGATTGGTATAATTGTTCCGGTACAAATCTGTAACTACAAGGGGGTACTTATGAAAAAGGTCATTCCACTGCTGCTTTGTGCAGCGCTGCTGGTTGGGTGTGGAGCGCCCAGTTCTAACGAAGCCAATAAAGAGGCTAACGTAGAGTCAACCAGCGCGGTTGAGGAAAAAACCGATGAACCGACGCCCGAGCCTACACCGGAACCAACGTCCGTGCCGCAAGCTACCGAAGGTGATGTTGGAAAATATTACGTATCCATCGGAGAGGCGGAAGCCGGGAAGACCTATGACGACAAACCGTGCGTAATCGTTTCGTATACTTGGACAAACAACGGGGACGAAGCCGCAAACTTTATGTTCGCGATTTCCGATAAGTGCTTCCAGGACGGCATTGAATGCGAATCCGCAATCGTGACTGGCGAAGATATTGGAACAAACTCGATGAAGGACATTAAGCCAGGCGCAACCCTCGAAGTGAAAAAGGCATACGTTGCTGACCCTGGTAAAGCGTTTGATATCGAAATTTCAGAGCTAATCAGTTTCAGCAAAGAGATCCCCGTAGCCAAATCGTTCGAAGCATTAAACTAGGCTTACTCGCTCACATTTTGAGACGATATGCCCGCGCCGCAAGCGCGGGCTTTATGCTGTGCTCGTCTTGTCGGTCGTATCTTCTGCGGCGAGGTCAAGGATGCTGCAGCCGCACGCCTGCGCGATCTTGACAGCGTCCAGAAAGTAAGGACCATTACGACGAGCGCCCGCCTCCCAGTAGCTGATCGAGCGCTGGCAGATGCCTGTTCTGCGAGCGAGTTCGTTCTGCGAGATGTTCGCCCGACCGCGAGCTTTGATGATGTTATCGCCTATGTTGATGTTCATTGAGTCACCACCTACAACATGTTGTGTTTGCAGCTTGATTGCTTGCCAGTTTTGTGTTATTCTAACTGTGCTAGTATCTTTCGGGAAGGAGGTGTAGCAATTGAAGATACAAGGGGCAGTTGTCAAGGAACAGGGAGTGACTTTTTCAATTTTCATCGTCAAAAGTCACGTTATGAGCAGCGCTTCAGCGCGAGAAGACGCTAGGCGAGGGGTAAGCCAAGTCCTGCCATCACCCGTTATCTTGATGTCGCAAGATAGCAAGGGAGTTCCCACCTACGAGGGACGCAAGGACATTGTCAAGTTTCTTGCAAACATTGATCCTACACGGATTCCTTGGCGTGAGTACACAATTGGCTGACAAGCTCTTCGCAGGTTTGCTCATCTGCCGCTATACTATCGTCGAAGATTGGCATTCCGCTCTCATCTCGCGGGATGTCTTTCGTTTCGAGCGGAATCAAAGGGTTTCCTGATTTCAACATCTCCATCTATACACCTCTTTCCTATTGAATTTCTATAATTTCGCAAGAGATCGGTTACTTGCAAATTCCTTCCTTCCTCGTTCTAACCGTGCGTGGTATACTGAATGTGGCGTCTTAGCCGTTCTTATGATGCTAGTATAATCTGCATATGCAGAATTGTCAACGACTTTGTTCCGTAAATGCAGATTATTTTTCGGAGGCACGCTATGAGTTCGCTAGAACGAGTCCTTGCGCTGATAGATGAAAGAGGCATAACCGCTGCCACTTTGACAAAAGAGGCCGGATTAGACAAAAGTACGATTTCAGCTTGGAAATCAGGAAGATCCAAACCCAAAGCTGAGGCATTGCAGAAAATTGCGGATTACTTTGGTGTCTCGATAGACTACCTCCTCGAAAAAACAGACGACCCCATTCCGTCTGATCGAAGCGGGGACGTCGCTCGTTTGTATGCGGCTTTGGTTGAAGCGGGAATTGTAAAGCAAGGCGAAGATCTGACAGACAAACAACTACTCGTGCTCGTCGATATCGTCAGAGCAAACAGAGAGGTTATCCGAAAAGTTGCTGAGGACTATTATGCCAACAAGGACAGGATCCCGAAGGACTAGATCGTAAGCTAGAATGATTTCGTCGGCTAGTTCTTTTGTATTATTCATCTCAACCCCCATCTATATACTTGACAGGAATGCACGTTCGAATTATCCTCATTATAGAGCGCACGTTCGCCAAACACAAGCGAACAATTTGTGAACAATTTCCAAAATAAAACATTATTTGTATATGGCACAAGTTAGTAGGTGGGGTATGGCTGACAAAACGCGCCGAGCTGAAGCAATAGCGCCGCAAGGAAAAAAGGCAACAGAGAGAGGGAATCAGTGGTGAACGAGAATAATTTTGAAGTACAAGAAAGCAAAGTAGTACTCTATGTTTCTGATAATGGAAACGTGAATGTTGATGTGTTTTTTGAGGATGAAACGTTTTGGCTTACTCAAAGAACCATGGCGCAGCTCTTCGACAGCACGCCCCAAAACATCACGTATCATCTGGGCAAAATTTACGAAGAAGAAGAATTGTCTCAGGGGGCAACTTGTAAAGAATTTTTACAAGTTCAAAATGAGGGTCGACGCGAAGTAGCGCGTAAACAGAAATTCTACAACCTTGACGCAATAATTGCTGTAGGATATCGTGTTAATTCGAAAAGTGCAACACAGTTTCGGCGATGGGCAACCGCAACACTAAAAGAATATATCATCAAAGGATTTGTTCTCAACGATGATATGTTGAAGAACGGAAAACAATTTGGCAAGGACTATTTCGACGAGTTACTCGAACGCATAAAAGAAATCCGTGCAAGCGAGCGGCGGTTTTACCAA
Source organism: Eubacteriales bacterium (assembly GCA_031553675.1). Lineage (GTDB taxonomy): Bacteria > Bacillota > Clostridia > Christensenellales > CALWSW01 > JAVBLF01. Next base: position 8,383 of record JAVBLF010000111.1, read on the forward strand.
AAGATCACTGACGTTTACGCGCAGTGCAGCTATGATTACGATTCGAAGAGTCCAATCACAACTTCATTTTTCCAAACAGTGCAAAACAAACTCCTTTTTGCAATCACAGGAAAGACAGCACCGGAGCTGATTGCAGGACGTGCGGATAGCGAAAAGGAGCACATGGGATTAACCACTTGGAAAAACGCACCTGATGGTAAGATTCTAAGCACGGATGTAACCGTTTCGAAAAACTATCTTGACCAAGCGGAATTGAGCGGGCTGAACGATATTGTGAGCATGTATTTGGACTATGCGGAGAACCAAGCTAAAAGGAACAAACTTATGTCCATGAACGACTGGGTTACACGACTCGATGCATTTCTCAATTTTAACGAATACGATCTCCTTCATGATAAGGGCAAGGTGAAGAGAGAAGTTGCCGATGCTCTGGCAAAAGGTGAGTATAAAAAATATCGCGTGCTACAAGATGAGAAGTACGTATCTGACTTCGATAAGTCTACCGCAAAATATTTGAAATAGCCCCTATGAGGTACCTTTATGGCAGAGAAGACGCGCCGTGCAGAAGCAACTTGGCTCGACGATAGCAGTCGCTGGTGCATAAGGGTTCAGAAGGACGGTAAGCGCAAAGCGTTTTATTCGAGCGAACCAAGTCGCAAAGGCAAAAGGGAAGCGGAAGCGGCGGCGGACAAATGGCTGGAAACGGGCAAGGGCGGCGATATGCGCTTCGATGAGCTTTGGGCGCTGTTTCTTGCTCGTACCAAGGAGATGACCGGAACAGCCAATTACGCGCAACACGAAATGATGGGGCGCTTATGGCTCTTGCCACAACTTGAGGGCACGCGATTATCAAAAATCACTATGATGAAATGGCAGGAGTGTATCGATGCGGGGTATAAACACGGACTCTCTAAGAAATCATGCATGAACATTCGTGCGTCTATCACGGCCGTATGCAAGTTTGGTCGAAAAATGGGATTGTCCTTCGAACCTCCTGACGACCTCGAGATACCCAAAAATGCGCCCGTGGGTAAACGGAAAATTTTGCAGCCGAAGGCGCTTGATATACTGCTCACGGATGATATGACGATTTTCGACGGGAAAGAGCAGCCAGAGTATTTTATACACGCCTTTCGTTTTATCGTCTTCACAGGCCTTCGGCGCGGCGAGGTATGCGGACTGAAAAAAGAAGACATATGCGGAAGCTCAATTGACCTCAAACGTAGCGTAAACTCACGACGCGAGACAACCAGTGGCAAAAACGACAATGCGCGGCGCGATTTCGAAATGCCACAAAAAGCCATGGCTGCACTCAAAGCGCAGTACGCTATGCTGAAGGAGCGCGGTATCGAATCCGAATATGTTTTTCCGGCAGAGGATGGGAAAGAAGTTCGCCCGAATACGATGTACGATCATTGGATTGGCTACTGTGAGGCTCAAGGGTTTCGTTGCAGCCTACATGAGCTGCGACATACGATGATTTCCGTTTCCAAAACCAAGGTGCCCGAAGCCCTTTTAAAGCACCTCGTGGGACATAGCGACGAGATGAAGACATTCGATGTTTATGGACATCCGCTCGACAGCGACGCGTCGAAAACTGCTGCATTGATCGATGCCGCTTTCGATGAATTGCTGCTCAAAGATATTGATAATGGCATCAAGAACGGCATCAATAGGGACTGCAATGGCGTTACAATTCACTAAATACGGACTTTATTTCATTTCATGTCACGGGTTCGACTCCCGTACTGGGTGCCACAAAAGGCCGCGGTATTTGCACCGCGGTCTTTTTTTGTCTTCATCGGGTTGGCGGATTTGGCATGGCTCTCTCTGCGTGTTACAATGGGCGTGTAGACACAAGCGAAATCCGAAAGAAAACACGATGGTGAGTGCGACGTGAAAAGCCACTGGAAGCGCGCATGCCTATTGGCGCTGACCTACCTGACGGTGGGTCCTTCTGTTGCGCCATTTCCCGCCGATCCCATCCTTCAGAACGCGCCGTCTCCGTCCAGCGCCCACTCGCCCGCGCAGGCTTCGGAGCGCGCGGCTTCTCCTTCCCCAGCCCTATACAAAATTCCCTCTCCGACACCGACCGCACGCCCCGCTGAATGGATCCGTATTCCGGAGGCCGGCATCGAGAACGCCCGCATCGAGATCGCGAAGGCGGAGCGTTTGCTCTTCCTCTACGACGGGGAGAGCCTCGTCGCCCGGCTGCATGTCGGCCTGGGGCGCTCACCCGAAGGCGACAAGGCAAAAGAAGGCGACGGCAAGACGCCGACCGGAGCCTTTTACGTCTGCACGCGCAACGAAAAGAGCCGTTACTACCTGTCGCTCGGCCTGAGCTATCCCAACGCCGAAGACGCCGAACGCGGCTTTTCCGACGGCTTGATCTCCGAAGCCGAGCGCGACGCGATCGTCGAGGCCATCGAGGCCGGCAGGCGACCGCCTTGGGACACGGCACTGGGCGGGGAGATCATGATCCACGGACGCGGTGGCGATCGCGACTGGACGCTGGGCTGCATCGCGTTGGACGACGAGAAGATGGACCTTCTTTGGGAGCATTGCCCCCTCGGCACGCCGGTCACGATCCGCGAATAACTTGCTCCGCATACAGCGTGCGTTCCGACGCGCAAATCCGCATGCTTTCGATTCTTTGTATTTTTAACTCTCTATATTTTAATTCTCTATACTTTCGATTCTCTTTGAATTGATGAAAGATTGATGAAAGGATGACGCTCTATGAAAGCCAAAGCCCCACCGGAGAAGCTTACCCTCGACGAAGTGCTGCGCGAACTCGAAGCGCTTGGCACCGAGCGTACCAAGAAGGCTTACCTCTCGCAGGGTGCGCGCGAACCGTTCTTTGGCGTCGCGACAGGGGCGATGGCGCCGCTGGCCAAGCGCATCCAAAAGAACCAGCCATTGGCGGACGCGCTGTACGACACCGGCAACTACGACGCCATGTACTTCGCCGGCATGATCGCCGATCCCCAGATCATGACGGAAGCGGACTTCGAGCGTTGGATCGACGGGGCGTATTTCCATATGCTCTCCGATTACGTCGTCGCCGTGACGCTGGCTGAAGCCGATTTCGCCCAAGACCTGGCCGGGCGCTGGATCCAAAGCGGCGAAGAGCTCCGCATGTCGGCGGGTTGGGCGTGTTACGAATGGTTGCTGGGCTGGCGTTTGGACGACGCCTTCGACCGCGAAACGATCCGCGCCCTGCTCGATCGCGCGGCTCACACCATCCACGAGCAGCCCAACCGCACGCGCTACGCCATGAACGGTTTCGTGATCGCGGTCGGCTCGTCCTATCTGCCGCTGCACGAAGAAGCGGTCGCCGTGGCGAACGAGATCGGAAAGGTCATCGTGACATCCGCCAAAGGCGCTTGTGCCGTTCCGCTCGCGTCGGAATCCATCCAAAAAGCGATCGACAAGGGTCGCCTCGGCTTCAAGCGACGCGCCGTGCGCTGCTGATCCCATCTTTCACACAAAAAAGGCCGCATGGGCGCGATGGCAATGCGGCCTTTTGTATCTCTGCCCCCATCCACTTTCACGAGGAAGGCTATGAATGCGCTATCCATTTGGACACTCGTCCTGCTTCTGTGCTTTTATGCCGCCTATCTCAGCAAAATGTACATGCTCAAACGGCAAGGGATTGAAGGCAATTTGCTGGGCAAGGGTGAGAAACCGCGCAAAGTCCGTAGAAACGAGCTTTGCCTGCAATTTGCTACTCTTTTGGGCGCGGCGATTCAGTTCGTGAGCGCCGTATGGTCGCATGCGTTCTGGCCGCTCCCCCTCCCGACGGGTCTACGTATCTGCGGCGTCGCGCTAGTTGGATTCGGCAACGTCTTTTTTATCGCCGCCATCGTCACCATGCGGGACAACTGGCGCGCGGGCTTTGTTGAAAGACAGCGAACGAGACTCGTCACGGGCGGCATCTACCGCCTGAGTCGCAATCCGGCATTTGTCGGTTTCGACCTGCTTTATATCGGATGCGCGCTCGCCTGCCCCAACTTCCTGACCATCGCCACTGCGATTGCGGCTGTCCTTCTCTTTCACATACAGATACGCGGCGAAGAAACCTATTTGGCCCAAGTGTTCGGCCCAGCCTACGCCGCGTACTGTGCCAAGGTGCGGCGCTATCTATAGCGGCTCGCTTTTAAGCCTGTATCCACTGGCCCTTACCACGGTGCGCTTAGCCGCATCATGCGTCGCAGCCAGGACGAAAGCCCCCAAATGAGTGCGCTCACGGCGCAGCCGCCCACCACAAAGGCGAGCCAGCCATAGCGGTCGTAGCGGGTCGGGGTATAGCTTTCATCCGATTGCGTATACCGCCGCAGATCGCTTCCATCGATTGCGGTTCGTGATCCGGCCTGCGCGGCATAGGCGGGAAGGCGCGCGATCTCTCGATCTCCGTAGCAGATATGCGCTGTCGCATAGACTTTGCCTGGCGTCGGGGCGCCCGTGTGGTCGCTGAGTTCATAGCGCAAGTCGCTTTCGTCGAACGACCGCCACGCCGGAAGGACGAGCTCGATCGCGCCTTCGATCGGCACGTCGAGCTCGACGTCGCCTTCCGCGCAGCCCGCCAAAAGCCGCGTGACGGATTCGGACACATCGACCGTCGCCATGCCCGCTTCCAGCGCATCGAGTACGCTCCGGACGGCCGCCAAACTCCTCTGCTTGGACAGCGAGGTAAGGCATTGGAGCAACACGCGGCTGCCTCGGCAATCGGCCACGCAGGCCATATTCAGGGCATCCTTGTTCGACCCAATGCCCAAGCTCATCGCGACACGCGGATCGTAGCTGCCATCCCCAAGATCGAGGAGGCTCAAACGGTTGGGGACGTTTGCGGGCAAATGGTTGTCCACCGTATCAAAGGATGTCCGCGCAAGCGCGAGCAAGTCGCAGAGATCTTCGCGCTCCAGCACGGCCAGGCAGAGCGCGCGTTGATCGGCCAGCGTACTCGTCTGCGCGTCGTCGAAACGGCCGGTGGCGTTCGTGTATACGGTGTCTGCCATACCGCGTTCCGCGGCCTCTGCGTTCATGCGCGCGACGAAAGCATCCTCGCTGCCCGCTGTTTCGATCGCAAGCGCGAGTGCCGCATCTTGGGCCCCGACGAGCAGCGTTCCGGCGATCAGGTCGCGCACCGACACGCGGTCACCCCGCTCCAGCCCGATGCGAACGGCCCCTTCCGGCAATCGGTCGATCGCCGGATCCACGACGACCGTCGCTTGCCAGTCCAAATCGCGCGCGGCGATCCAAGCCGTCATCATCGCGTGTAGGCCACCGATCGGCGTAAACGGCTCCTCGTCGCCCCATTGCCCGATCAATTCGCCCGTGTCGAGGTCGTAGAGCGCGAGCTGGCTCACGCCCGGGGGCAGCGTGGACGCGATCGCATCCATATCCAAACCGCGCAGGCTCTCGATCGCCTTGCCTTCCCAATGGGACACGAAAATCAAAAGGGTTACAAAGAACGCTACAGCGCGCCATAGCCTCGAGCATCGATCGATCACGTCACTCACCATTCGTTTCGAATACCAATTTATTACATTTCAGGTTGCTTTTTCATTATAACCACACCCCACACTCCCGTCAATGCGTAAGTGCCTTTTCGGGTTCGCGCGGATGCTCTCAAATGTCGCGCTATCGATCAGGATGCCACGACTGAAGGATTTGCATCCCGCCCGCGCCTTCACCTGAAACGCTCGGGTGGGATTTGCCCCCTCGCGCGCAAGAAAAAACCCGGCGCGTCGTGCCGGGTTCTGTGTCAACGGGCTTATTTCGCTTTGTAGTTCTTCGGCGTTGCGATCACCCAGTTCTGAAGCTTCTGATCCTGGGGCAGGATGTGGGCGTCGAACCACATGTAGAAGAAGCGCTCGGCCGGAACGGTGTAGTAGCCGTCCTGCAAGTGATCGCTCGTATCGTAGGGGTCGGCGAGCACGAGCACGTCGTCGCCAAAGCCCTCCGTGCCCATGGTGTCGTAGCCGATGATCGCCTGCCAGTGTCCGGCCCAGTCGATCCACTCGACCATGATCGGGACGCCCGCTTTGAGCTTTCCGATCACCCATTCGGTGAACTTCGCGGGGTCTTCGAAGGTATAGGCACTCTTGCCGTCCTTCGTCAGGCTGGATTGCACGTCATAGCCGATCGACTGAAAGAACTTGACCATGCCCGCGGTCGATGTGCCGTATTCGCCCTCTTCGTCCGCGAGACCTGGGGTTTCTTTGTTGCTGCCGTTCAGGTCGGCGTTGGACTGCATGACCTTCGCGATGTCGAGTTCTTTGTATGTTTTCTCGCCAAAGTGGTGGAGCACCATGAGCGCCGTGGCGTTTCCGCAGCTCCATTCCGTCGTCTGCTGGTAGGTCTTGAACTTCGGCAAGATCGTCAGCGTCTTCGTGCTCTTGAGATTGTAGTAATCGGGATGCGCAAAGTAGGGCGAATCCGCATGATCTCCGCTCTTGGCGTAGGACGAGGCGCCGCTCGACTTCGTGTCGTAGCCCTTGGGATAGGGAATTTCGTTGATAGGCGTCTGGGGGGCGAGTTTCGTCGCTGCGACGGCGCCTGTGAGCGACGCCTGCGGGTTCTGGCAAGCTCCGAGGGCGAGCGTCAGCGCGAGTACGGCCGACATTGCGATGGCGGTGTGCTGTTTCATGTCAATCCTCCTATTCCGGATGTGTTCCCCTTTGCGCATGGGCGTTTGGGAACACAAACCACGCTGGCCGCGGTCAGCCCCATGGCGGCCAATCGCGGCGAAGACGGTCGATCGATGAGGAAAACGCACAAAAATAGCCGGTACGGACGATGCAAAGTCCAACCAATTCCCTCATCATATCGATAAAAGAACAGTCAGACTCCCGCACCGGTTTGTCCGGCTCCAAAGCCTGTCTTGGTGTATACACACCGCGCCTATACTGTCGGAACAATCGTAACATTGGACGGGCGGCCTGTCAAGAATGCGAATTGTTGAATTTTTGTATTTTCGGATGTTCGCGTGTCCCATCCGCCCGTTGCACAAAAAAGCCCGGTACGGCTGTGGGGACCGTACCGGGTTGCAAGAGGGATCAATCGGAAATATGCGCGGCGCTTTTGACGTAACAAAACCCATCGGCGAACGCAGGTGCGAGCGTTGACGCGGACGGGCAAATGGACACGTCGCCATGGCCGATAGGAGGCAAAACCATGGTCGTGCACGCCAACCAAATCCTCGTTGGTCAACAGCGCGGAAGCATGCAAGCAGGTCTTCTGGCTCGAGCGTCGTTGCGGTGTTCTCCTTCCCAGCCGAAGCCAGTGGATCTTGAACACAACTCTTCTCTTACAGCGGCGAGACCGCACGGGACTTTCACCCGTTTCCCTGTTAGGCGCGAAGCACTTGCAGCCTTGCGGATATTCGATTGTGCCTTTAGCATAGCACGTTGACACATGCATGTCAATTGGATTTCTTCGCATTTTAGCCTATCTTGTGTTTGTGGCAAATTTCGACACAACATCTTGTGGCGCTTGACAAGCGGCCCCCGCATGCTATAATGAGACAAAACGAACACAAAACCCTCGGATGATGGGAACGAGTACGCATGCCATGCCGCCCCCAGAGAGAAGCGCCCTCGGCTGCAAGCGCTTCGGCAGGCACGATGCGGAATACCACTCCCGGACGCGGCGCGCGGGGCGCGATACAGCCCCCAATGAAGAGGCGCACACACAGCGCGCAACTTGGGTGGAAACGCGGGCGAAAGCTCGTCCCTTGATCCTGCACCGGAACTTCCGCGTGCGGCGACAAGGGCTTTTTTATTGGATTGACATGCAATTGCGCATCCTAACAGACAAAAGGAGAGGGACATTCATGCGGATTCAACTGGAGGACGGACGCGCGATCGATGCCCAAGCCGGGCAGAGCGCGCTCGACATCGCGAAAGAACACCTGCCCGAACGCTACAGCGGCATGCTCGCGGCCGAATTCGACGGCCATTTGATCGACGCCTTTGCGCCGCTTCAGGCAGACGGGGCGCTGAAAACGCTGACTTGGGAGGACGACGGCGGCAAATGGACGCTGCGCCACACCGCCTCGCACATCATGGCGCAGGCCGTAAAGCGCCTCTTCCCGCAGGCCAAGCTCGCCATCGGCCCCGCGATCGACAACGGTTTCTACTACGATTTCGATACGGACCGCCCCTTCTCGACCGAAGACTTCGACGCGATAGAGAAGGAAATGAAGAAGATCGTCAAGGAGAATTTCCGCCTCGAACGCATCGAGCTGCCCCGCGCCGAAGCGATCGCGTTCTTCCAACAGCAGAATGAGCCCTACAAGGTCGAACTGATCGAAGACCTGCCCGAAGGCGAAACCATCTCCCTCTACAAACAAGGCGAGTTCACCGACCTCTGCGCCGGTCCTCACCTCGGTTCGACGGGCAAGGTCAAACACTTCCGCCTCATGAGCGTCGCGGGTGCCTATTGGCGCGGCGATGAAAAGAACAAGATGCTCCAGCGCATCTACGCGACGGCTTTCGCGACGAAAGAAGAACTCGAAGCCTACATCGAGCGCATCGAGGAAGCCAAAAAACGCGACCACCGCAAGCTCGGTCGCCAGCTCGACCTTTTCGACATCCAGGATGCCGGTCCAGGTTTCCCCTTCTTCTATCCCAAAGGCATGGTGCTGCGCAACCAGCTCGAAAATTTCTGGCGCGAACAGCACGCCCAACGCGGCTACCAAGAGATCAAGACGCCGATCATACTCAACCGCGACCTTTGGATCCAGTCGGGACACTGGGATCACTACCAAAACAACATGTACTTCACCAAGATCGACGACCTCGACTATGCCGTGAAGCCCATGAACTGCCCCGGCTCCATGCTGACCTACAAGCGCCGCATCTACAGCTACCGCGACCTCCCCGAGCGCATGTGTGAACTCGGCCTCGTCCACCGCCACGAGCTGTCGGGCGCGTTGCACGGCCTGATGCGCGTGCGCTGCTTCACGCAGGACGACTCCCACATCTTCATGACGCCCGAACAGATCAAGGGCGAAGTGCAGGGCCTGATCGACAAGCTGACTTACTTCTACAAGCTATTCGGCTTTAGCTTCCGCGTCGAGTTGTCCACACGCCCTGAAAACTCCATGGGCAGCCAGGAAGACTGGGACAACGCCACCGAGGGCCTGCGTCTTGCGATCGAAGAACTGGGCATGCCCTTCGTCGTCAACGAGGGCGACGGCGCTTTCTACGGCCCGAAGCTCGACTTCCACCTCGAAGACGCTCTGGGACGCACTTGGCAGTGCGGCACGATCCAGCTCGACTTCCAGATGCCGGAGCGCTTCGATCTGCACTACGTCGGCCCCGACGGCGAAAAGCACCGCCCCGTCATGCTGCACTCGACCAGCTTCGGCTCGATCGAGCGCTTCATCGCCATCCTGACCGAACACACCGCAGGCGCTTTCCCGCTCTGGGTGTCGCCCGTGCAGGTGAAAGTCCTCTCGCTTACCGAGCGCAACGAGGCCATGGCCCACGCGATCGCGAAGAGCCTGTCCGATCGCGGCATCCGCGTCGAAACCGACGTCCGCAACGAAAAGATCGGCTACAAGATCCGCGAAGCCCAGCTCGAAAAGGTCCCGTATATGCTCGTCATCGGCGACAAGGAAGCCGAAGCCGGCGTCGTCGCGGTGCGCGCCCGCAAGGAGGGCGACCTCGGTACGATGACGCTAACGAGCTTCATCGAGAGCGTCGAGAAGGAGATTCGGGAACGCAGATAAATAATGGCTTTTTCTTTTACTTTTCTTGAAAGAAAAGTAACAAAAGAACTTTCATACGCACCCCACAAATCTCCGATTTGCGGGGACCCCGCTCCTGCACCCCACGAATCTCCGATTTGCGGGGACCCCGCTCGCCGGAATGCCTCGCTCAACGCAAGGCATTCCGTTGGGGCGTGGCAGTCGGACGATCTGTTTTGAAGGGAGGAAATCTGGTGGAAGAAGCCACGATCATCAAGGCCAAGAGGCTCAGTCTCAAATGGATCCTCATCGGCGCGGGCGTACTGCTCGTCGCGGCGCTCGCCGTCGTAATTGCGCTCAACATCCACAGCCGCCGGACAACGACGGTGTCGATCGATTCGATGCGCGACAAGGGCTGGAGTTCTGCCACCGCGCTGCTCGACGAGGGCGGCGCGATGATCTACGAGCAAAAAGGCGAAGACCATTTTTACCTCGTCGTCGGCAAGTCGCCCGACGGAAACCGCGCGTGGCGCGACGGCAAGCTCGATGTCAAGCGTGAGGGCACGACGCTTACGATCTCCCTCACCTCCTCGCCTGGCGACCTCGGCTTTGTCTATCCCGTCGCGATCTACCGCCTCTACCGCGATGCGCGCATCGACACCCTCCACCTGATCGTCAACGGCGAAGAAAAATCCTTCCAAACCATCGTCGCCTGCGACAAGCTTTCCGACTACATCAAATAGCACAACAAAAAATAGCACAAAAAAAGTGGTCGTTTTTCGGCCACTTTTTCGCGCGGGCGCAAAGCGTTGCAAACATCGTCATCTGTCGCACGCTCCAACGGCGCGGGTCGCGGAAGCGAGCTGCGCCGGGCCGAAGGCGTGCGAAAGTTTTTGTCCCACTTTTTTCAAAAGTGGGTAGGGGTTTGGGGACAAAGTCCCCAACGCTCCCCCTAGCGGAACTCCGCGCGGAACGCCTCGGCTTTTTTCTGGGCTTCTTCCCGGAGCTGCTTTCGGCGGATCTTGCCACTCAGCGTTTTGGGAAGGGCCTCGACGAACTCGATCATGCGGGGGTACTTGTAGGGCGCCGTTGTGTGTTTGACGTGCTGCTGCAATTCCTTCTTCAAAGCCTCGCTGGGCGCATAGCCGTTCGACAGCACGATGGTCGCCTGCACGATCTGGCCGCGCACGGGATCGGGGGCGGCGGAGATCGCGCTTTCGAGCACGGCGGGGTGGGTGAGCAGGGCCGACTCGACCTCGAACGGGCCGATGCGGTAGCCGGAGGATTTGATCACGTCGTCGGCGCGCCCGATGAACCAGTAAAGTCCTTCTTCGTCCTGCCAGGCGGTGTCGCCGGTGTGATACCAGCCGTCGAACCAGCATTCGTCGGTGCGGGCCTGATCTTTGTAGTAGCCGCAGAAGAGGCCGGTTGGCTTGCCTTCGCCGACGCGGATGCAGACTTCGCCATCCTCGCCGGGTTCGCACACTTCGCCGTTTTCGTTCAAAAGCGCCACACGGTAGAGCGGGTTGGGTTTGCCCATCGAGCCGGGCATGGGTTCGTCAAAGCGCCAGTTCGCGAAAATTGGCACGCCCTCGGTCTGCCCGCAGGCTTCGTAGATCTTCACGCCGAAGATCTTGTAAAACTGGCGGTAGACTTCGGCGTTCAGCGGTTCGCCCGCCGTCGCCGCGTGCCGCAATGCGCTCAAGTCATAGCGCGACAGATCCATCTTGATCAAAAAGCGGTAGATGGTCGGCGGCGCGCAGAAGCTCGTCACGCGGTAGGTTTCGAGTTTTTCGGCCAGCTTTTCGGCGTCGAACTTCTCCATGTCGTAGACGAATTGCGCCGTGCCGACGATCCATTGGCCGTAGATCTTGCCCCAGGAACACTTGGCCCAGCCGGTGTCCGCCACGGTCAAGTGCAGGTCGTTTTCGTCGGTCTGGTGCCAGTAGTGCGCCGTCACAGCATGGCCGAGCGGATAGGCGAAGTCGTGTAACGCCATCTTCGGCATGCCCGTCGTGCCCGAGGTGAAGTAGATCAGCATGGGGTCTTCGTTCTTCGGGAGATCTGCTTCGGTGGGCTTTTCAAAGGTTTCCGACGCTTCCTCGACGGCGGCGTCAAAGTCCAGCCAGCCGTCGCGCTCCTCTCCGTCGAGCAGCGAGAGGATCCGCAGGCTGGGGCATTTCGGCGCAGCCTCTTCATAGGCGGCGATCAGCGACGGATCGGCGACAGAGATCGCCATTTTGACTTCGGCGGCGTTGACGCGGTACTCGATGTCCTTGGCCTGGAGCTGGTAGGTCGCGGGGATGATCACGACGCCCAGCTTGCACAGCGCGACGGCGATGTACCAATACTGGTAGCGGCGCATGACGGTCAGCATGACGGTGTCGCCTTTTTGGAGGCCAAGCTTACGGAAGGCGTTGGCGGCCTTGTCGCTGTAACGCTTCATGTCGGCGAAGCTGAAGCGGCGTTCGCGCCCATGGTCGTCGCACCAGAGCAGGGCGAGTTTGTCCGGGTCGAGGCGGGCGTACTCATCGACGACATCGTAGCCGAAGTTAAAGCGTTCCGGCAGGGCGATGCGGCAGTGTTGCGCCATGTCCTCATAGGACGTGCAGTCGGTCTTGTAATATCGGTTCGCTAAATTCATGGCGGATCTGCTCCTTCACAGCGGAATTGCCCATGCTCCTTTGATTCGCGGTCGCGGTGCGGTGCGCGAAAGCAATTCCGAATGGGATTCCAAAAGGGTTGCGGCGAACAGCCTCAACGGGAGATGAACATTTTTGTTCAACTCACCGGGGTTGAGGCGAACAGCCTCAACGGGAGTTGAGCATTTTTGTTCAACTCACCGAGGTTGAGCGCTATGCGCGAGACTCATCCCTTATGGCTTGAGGTTCGGGGGATGGAATCCCCCCAGAAAAAGCAATGCTAAAATTTCGGCGGGATCACGAGCGCCATGAATCGAACAGGGCCCGAGATCGCCTTCATGCCGTGGGGGATGCTCGAGTCGAAATAGATCGAGTCGCCTTCGGTCATGATCAGTTCTTTGCCGCCGATATTGAGCTGCATGATGCCTTCGAGGATGTAGTCGAATTCCTGGCCGTCGTGGCTGTTCAGGTCGATCCGCGCGTCGGGATCGTCGGGCTGGATCGTGACGTGAAAGGGTTCGACGCTTTTGTGCGCGAAGTTGAACGCCAGGCTTTCGTAAGCGTAATCGCGGTTCATGCGGCGGGACTGTACACCGCGTCCCTTGCGGACCAAACAATAGCCGTGAAGCTTGGGCGTTTTGCCGGTCAAAAGCGACGTAACCTCGACGCCAAAAACCGGCGCGATGCTCGTCAAAAAGCTGATGGGGATGTCGATCTCGCCCTTTTCGCAGGCCAGATAGTCTTCCAGCGGAACCCCGATCTTTGCGGCGACTTCTTCGGCTTCCATCTCGCAGATCTCGCGCATGGCGCGGATGCGTGCGGCGATTTCTTTGACAGACTCGGACATGGGAATTCCTCCTGTTTCTTTGCGCAAAGCGTGGCCCATGCCACGTCATTTCGATACAAAAACGCCTCGTCCTGAAACATCAAGGACGAGGCGTGTGCTCGCGGTACCACCTTGCTTCGCGCCCGATCGGCCGATCGCTCCAAATCGTGCGCGCGCTCAAGCCCGTAACGGGGGCGTCCGTTCGCCGCTAATGATCCCATGTCGGGACGTTCACAGCAAAAGCTCGGGAGCGACATTCAGCATTGGCCTAACCGAGGAACCTTTCAGCCGGTGAGTCCCTCTCTCTTGGGCGGCGTCTTGCCTACTCTTCTCCTTCATCGCCATTCAATATGGATTATCACGATGATAAAGCATTTTTTCGCATCTGTCAAGCCCCAGTAGATCCAAAACTGATACAGGAAACGTTTTTTGTGTGCAATCACCAATCCCCCGAAGGATTTGCAAGGCGTGTATCAATAAACGCCAGCAATTCGGGTATCGAGTCGTTTACAACGCTCCAAATCACATTGTTCATAGATCAGCACCAGTTCGCTTTCCACACTTCTTTTAAAGTTTTCGTCCGCTGTTTGCAACGCGTTGTAGGTCAATAGATCGACAGGGCATTGCAATGCTTCTTCCAGATCAACCTTGAGGCCAAAAAATTCGATGCCCCGCGTTCCTGGCAGAAACTCGACGAGGATATCCATATCGCTATCTGCCGTGGATTCTTCTCGCGCGATCGAGCCAAAAAAGGCGGCGCGGCGCACAGGGTAGCACGCGAAAACCGAACGCGCGAGCTCAGCGACAGATTGCATTTTTTCGCTCATGCGCTCCTCCTCACTCGGACATTGCGCACCCATTTGCAAATCCCCTTCGATACAGTTCTTATACAAACATTATAAAGAAGGATCGCATTGATTGCAAGATTCGCGTCTGGCAATGTAGCAATGCGCTCGTGAAGCCGCCCATTCGAGAAAAGCAAAAATGTGTTCGCTTTTCTGTTTACTTTTCCGGCGTCTGTGTTACAATGAAAGGACGGACAAATTTTCGAATCCGAATGGTTCAATGCCCGAATGAGACGATCGAGAAGGAGGAACACATGTTTAAGCACATCGTTGGCATGAAGTTCAAGGACGCTGCCGAGGCCCCCATTGTCAAGGAAAAGCTCGAAGGATTGCTCGGCGTCGTGCCGACCCTCCGCACGCTCGAAGTCGGCCTGGACGAGCTCAAGTCGGAGCGCTCCTGGCATCTGATCCTGATCACGACCTTTGACAGCAAAGAGGATTGGCTCGCCTACGACATCTACCCCGCACACGAAGCCGTCAAAGCCTACATCGCGACCGTTCGCGAATCGGGCTGCTCCTTCGACTTTCACTTTTAACAGTAGTTCTCTCTTTAAATTGCGAAGGAAGGAAACGCATGGATCGTTTTAAGATCGTTTCGGAATTCGTGCCAAAAGGGGATCAGCCCGAGGCGATCGACGCGCTCGTCGCGGGGCTGAACGCCGGAGAAAAAGCGCAGGTTTTGCTGGGCGTTACGGGCTCGGGCAAGACCTTTACAATGGCGAACGTCATCGAGCGCGTCCAGCGCCCCACCCTTGTTCTGGCGCACAACAAAACGCTGGCGGCACAACTCTGCGGTGAGTTCAAAGAATTTTTTCCGAGCAGCGCCGTCGAGTACTTCGTCAGCTACTACGACTACTACCAGCCCGAAGCCTACATCGCTTCGAGCGACGCCTACATCGAGAAAGTCGCGACGATCAACAGCGAAATCGACCGCATGCGCTACAGCGCGACGAGCGCTCTCAACGAGCGGCGGGACGTGATCATCGTCGCGTCGGTGAGCTGCATTTACGGCCTGGGCAACCCGGAAGAGTACTACAAACTCAGCGTATCTCTCCGCCAAGGCATGAGCTACGATCGCGACGAAGTGCTCCGCAAGCTGGTCGACATCCAGTACGAGCGCAACGACTTCGATTTCGTGCGCGGCGTGTTTCGGGTGCGGGGCGACGTCGTCGAGATCTTCCCGGTCAACGAACTCGACAAGGCCGTCCGCATCGAATTTTTCGGCGACGAGGTCGAGCGCATCAGCGACATCAACATCGTCACCGGCGAAGTGTTGGCCAACCGCGCGCACATCGCGATCTTTCCGGCCTCGCACTACGCTACCTCGCGGCACAACATGCTCGAAGCGATGGGCGTGATCGAAGCGGACCTCGACGCCCGCCTGATCGAGCTTCGATCGCAGGACAAACTCGTCGAAACCCAGCGCCTTGATCAGCGCACCCACTACGACCTCGAAATGATGGCCGAGATCGGGTACTGCAACGGCATCGAAAACTACTCGCGCTACTTCGACAAACGCCAGCCCGGCCAACCGCCCTTCACGCTCATGGACTACTTCCCCGAGGACTTTTTGCTGATCGTCGACGAATCCCACGCGACGCTGCCGCAGGTGCGCGCCATGTACCACGGCGACCGCTCGCGCAAGCAGACACTCGTCGAGTATGGCTTTCGCCTGCCCGCCGCGTTCGACAACCGCCCCCTCCAGTTCGACGAATTCAACGGCAAGATCAAGCAGGCGATCTACGTCAGCGCGACGCCCGCTGTCTACGAAACGGAACTGTCGCGCGGCAAGATCGTCGAACAGCTCGTCCGGCCGACCGGCCTGCTCGATCCGCCGATCGAGATCCGCCCCGTCAAAGGCCAGATCGACGACCTGCTCGGCGAGATCCGCAAAACCGCCGCCAAAGGCTTTCGCGTGCTCGTCACCACCCTGACGAAAAAGATGGCCGAAAACCTGACGGAATACCTCGAAAACATGGACGTCAACGTCCGCTACATGCACTCGGACATTGTCACGATCGAGCGCATGGAGATCATCCGCGATCTGCGCCTCGGCGCGTTTGACGTGCTCGTCGGCATCAACCTGCTGCGCGAGGGCCTGGACTTGCCCGAAGTCGCCCTCGTCGCCATACTCGACGCCGACAAAGAGGGCTTTCTCCGCTCCACGACCTCGCTGATCCAGACCGTCGGCCGTGCCGCGCGCAACAGTGAGTCGCGCGTGATCATGTACGCCGACAAGATCACCGACTCCATGCAGCGCACCATCGACGAAACCGAACGCCGCCGCGCGATCCAGATCGCCTACAACGAGGAACACGGCATCATCCCGAAGACCGTCGTCAAGCGCGTCCACGACGTGCTCGAAATCAGCAAGCGCCCCACCGGCGAGCAGGAGAGCATGTCCGAGGCCGAGCGCGCCGAACGCATTGCCCTCCTGACCGAGCAGATGCGCCAGGCCGCGCTGGAGCTGGAGTTCGAAACAGCCGCCAAGCTCCGCGACGAAATGCTCAAGCTCCGCGGCGAACTCCCCGATCCCAAGGCCGAAGCCGCCAAGCCCGGGACGACGGGCTCGGGCAGAAGCCGCCGAGAACGCACGCGAAAGAGCGCCAAACGCTAGGGAAACGTTAGGGGCTTCCAGTTGTTCGCTACGCGCTCAACCCCAGTGAATTGCACAAAAATGTGCAATTCCCGTTGAGGCTGCTCGCCTCAACGCCTTTGGAATCCCACTTTTTCGCGAAAACAGCGAGAGATAGCCGAGAAATGCATGTTGCGGCAGGCGGGCGATTGGTAGCGAATCAAGTGTTACAATCCGCAACGTGTCGAAAGGCCATTCTGTTGGAGCGGGCGATTGGTAATCGCCCCTACAGGCGCACGAACAAGGCTATCGGGATGTAGGGGCGATTATCAATGCGAATCAAGGGTTACCAACCTAACGTATCGCGAGGCTGTTTTGCTGCAACGGGCGATTGATAATCGCCCCTACAGGCGCACAAACAAGGTTATTAGGATGTAGGGGCGATTATCAATCGCCTGCGTACCATAAGGATCATCCCATTTTTGCCTGAACAAAGTTCAACCCTTGATTGGCGTTATGAATCGCCCGCCTGGAAAACCCCCACTTGTTTCACCATCTGATTTCAATCCTTGATTCGCATGATCAAATGTCCGATGGGTTGGAATTTCAAATCATCGAAACAGAAATCAAGCCATCGGACGCGGCGCAACCAAGGAACCCTGAAGACGCGTAACAGCGGTGCGGCTCGCGTGGAGCGAGCCACGCCGGGGGCACCGCAGGTGCATGAACGTTTTTTGTCTTACTTTTTTTCAAAAAAGTAAGCTGCCGGAGGCAAGTACCCTATGCATGACACCATTCGCATCCGCGGGGCGCGGGAGCACAATTTAAAGAACATCAATTTGGAGATCCCCAGGGACGAGCTGATCGTCTTCACCGGCCTGAGCGGCTCTGGAAAGTCCTCGCTGGCCTTCGACACGATCTACGCCGAAGGACAGCGGCGCTATGTCGAGTCGCTGTCGAGCTATGCGCGGCAGTTTTTGGGGCAGATGGAAAAGCCCGACGTCGATCACATCGAGGGGCTGTCGCCCGCGATCTCGATCGACCAGAAATCGACCAGCCACAACCCGCGCTCGACGGTCGGCACGGTCACGGAAATCCACGACTACCTGCGCCTGCTCTTCGCCAACATCGGCATCCCCCATTGCCCGAAGTGCGGCAAGCCCATCGTCCGCCAAAGCATCGACCAGATGGTCGACGCGGTGATGGCACTCGGCGATGGCGTGCGCGTGCAAGTGCTCGCGCCGGTCGTGCGCGCGCGCAA
>JAVBLF010000064.1:0-38827 GCA_031553675.1 Eubacteriales bacterium
GCATCTATCCGGCAAATATTCCGCTCTGCCGCGTCAGCGCCTCCTAGCAGAATTTCTTCGATTATGCGTCGTCGGCGCTTCCTTGCATAACGAAAGATTTGCTCGGATACCTCCCGAAAGCGGGTTTCCGGACGGGTCTAATCCAAACGCACCTGGAGTCAGACAAACGTTGCATACTCTACAAAGGTAATATTGTAGATTTTTGCATTCATGGAATACGTAAACATATCAATTCTGTCTGTAAACCGTGCTTCTTCATTATATCTCCATCGCAGGCAAAAATCCAGTCGTTTCCCAAAAATTCCGAATATCACAATGCGCCCGCGCGTTTGTGGGTGGCGAGAATTTGCCAAAACCATCGACGACTCCCATTTTGCACACCGCCCGCAGCGATGCACGATTTTTGCTTTCAAATGGGGCCGTTTGTGCTATGATGGGCTAGAAATGTGTACCGCAATCGACGGAGGAGAGTGAATCATGGCAAACCCGGGCGAATACGTCTGCGAGCGCGTGCTCAAGGCGATCGACGTCGACATCGGAAACCATTGGAAGGCGAGCGCCATCTTTGCCGCCGGACAGGAGATCGCGGGCGCGCACAGCCAGATCCTGCATTGCGCGCGGGACGAGCTCGCCGCGCAGGACGCTTTTTTTGTGCTGATGCGGCAGACGCTCCGCATGGAGCGCTACCCATCCTTTGGGGATCGCGTCCACGTCACGACCTGGGCCTTTCTCGAACGGACGGTATTCCCGCGCTGTTTCGCGTTTTGCGACGACGACGGCCGCCTCTTGGGAACGCTTTCGACGATCTGGATGCTCTGCTCACTGTCCGATCGCAAAATTCTCAACCCCTCCGCCTTCGGGATCGCGATCCCCGCCACCGATCAGCCGCCACTCGAAAAACCTGGCAAGCTCCGCTTCGAAGGGGAACCCGACGCCGTCTTTCCGCGCATCAGCCAATACAGCGACATGGATTACAACGGACACGTCAACAACACGCGCTACGCCGATTGGGTCTGCGACCTCTTCGATCCGCAGCGCTTTTGCGAAAACAGGCTTGCCGAACTCCAGATCAACTACGTCGCCGAGCTGCGCGGCCGCGAAGCACTGACGCTTTCGCTGCGCGAAGAGGGCGCGCGCTTTTCCGTCCTCGGCAAAAGCGATGCCGACGGGCACACGATCTTTCAGGCGGCGGGACGCTGGGATGAACAGAGGGGGAACGCGACATGAACAAGCCACAACTGATCGTTTTCGATACGACCCTGCGCGACGGCGAACAGACGCCGGGCGTCAACCTCAACCTTTCGGAGAAACTCGAGATCGCGCGCCAACTCGAAAAGCTGGGCGTCGATGTGATCGAGGCCGGCTTTCCGGCCTCATCGCCGGGCGATTTCGAGTCGGTCAAAGCGATCGCCCAACGCGCGAAATGTGGCGTGGCGGCGCTCTGCCGCTGTGTTGACGGCGATATCGAGCGCGGCTGGGAAGCGCTTCGAGGGAGCGTGAAACCCCGCCTCCACCTCTTTTTGGCGACCTCGCCCATTCACATGGAGTACAAGCTCAAAAAGACCCCCGACGAAGTGTTCGACATCGCCGTCCGCGCCGTCACAAAAGCCAAGAGCCTCTGCGCCGACGTCGAGTTCTCCTGCGAGGACGCCAGTCGCAGCGACCCCGCTTTCCTTCACCGCATCGTCGAAGCCGTGATCGACGCCGGCGCGACGACAGTCAACATCCCCGACACCGTCGGCTACGCCATGCCGGGCGAGTTCGGCGCGCTGATCCGCGGCATCCGCGAAAAGGTCCCGAACATCGACAAAGCCATTCTCAGCGTCCACTGCCACGACGACCTCGGCGTCGCCGTCGCCAACACGCTGTCCGCCGTCCAAAACGGTGCGCGCCAAGTCGAATGCACGATCAACGGCATGGGTGAGCGCGCGGGCAATTGTTCGCTCGAAGAAGTCGTCATGTCGATCGTCACCCGACCCGACGTCTACGATTGCCGCAGCGCCATCGACACGACTCGCATCACCCGCGCCAGCCGCAAAGTGTCCCAACTCACCAGCGTGCCGATCGCCGTCTGCAAGGCCATCGTCGGCCCCAACGCCTTCGCGCACGAATCGGGCATCCACCAGCACGGCATGCTCGCCAACCCCATGACTTACGAGATCATGACGCCACAATCGGTCGGCAAAACCGAATCGGCCATGGTGCTCGGCAAACACTCCGGCCGCCACGCCTTTTCCGAACGGCTGCGCACCCTCGGTTACGAACTGTCGCCCGCCGAGATCGACGACGCCTTCGCGCGCTTCAAAGAGTTGGCCGACCGCAAAAAGACCATCACGGACGACGACATCGAAGCCCTGCTCACGACCGAGCAATCCGACGTCCCCGAAGTCTACAGCCTCGATTCCTTCCAGATCCAGACTGGCAACAAGATCAAGTCCCTCGCCAGCGTGTCGCTCCACCACCAAGAAAGCCTCTTGACCGAAGCCGCAATGGGCGACGGCCCGATCGACGCGGCCTACCACGTCGTCGAACGCGTGACCGGCCGCGCCTGGCCCCTCGCCAGCTACGACATCAAGGCCGTGACCGAAGGCGAGGACGCGCTGGGCGAAGTGACGGTCCGCGTCCGCGCCGGAAAGCGCCTCTACACCGGCAGGGGTCTGGCTTCTGACATCATCGAGGCCTCGATCCGCGCCTACCTCAACGCGATCAACCGTGCGCTGTCGGACAACGCTTGAGTACGCGCTTTTTGAAAAAAGCTGCGCAAAAACTTTCGTACTGCCCCGAAACCCCCGCCACCTTCAAGGCGGGGGTTTCGATGTATTTTTTTGCAAGATTCGAAAAGCTGCCTGACGGGAGCGATTGTGATGTTGTACAATGGAGATATTGAATGGGATTGATTTTGCGATAGGGAGGGCAAACGCATGGGCATGACGATGACGCAGAAAATTTTGGCGGCCAAGGCGGGACGGGATTCCGTGGTCGCTGGGGACTTGATCGAATGCCGCCTGGACCTCGTTTTTGCCAACGACATCACGGCGCCCGTCGCGATCGATGAGTTCGCGAAAATGGGCGTCGATCGGGTATTCGATCCGGCCAAGGTGCTGATGATTCCCGATCACTTTACGCCGAACAAGGACATCGCGGCGGCGCGCCTCGCGAAACACACCCGCGACTTCGCCGCCAAGATGGGGACCGAATACTTCGAAGTGGGGCGCTGTGGCATCGAGCACGTCTTCATTCCCGAACAGGGCTACATCGTCCCGGGCGACGCCGTGATCGGCGCCGACAGCCACACCTGCACCCACGGCGCGCTCGGCGCCTTTGCGACGGGCGTCGGTTCGACCGACATGGCGGCAGGCATGGCGACGGGAACGGCGTGGTTCAAGGTGCCCGAAGCCATCCGCGTGGCGATCGAAGGCGAGAAAGCGCCCTTTGTCTCCGGAAAGGATGTCATTCTGCATCTGATCGGGTTACTCGGCGTCGACGGTGCGCGCTACCAGTCGATCGAATTTGCCGGACACATCGCCGCGCTGAGCATGAACGATCGCTTCACGATCGCGAACATGGCGATCGAAGCCGGTGCCAAAAACGGCATCTTTCCCGTCGATGCGCTCACGACGGCCTACCTCGCCGGACGGACAGAACGCCAAGGGGTCGCGTATGAAGCCGACCCGGACGCCGTGTATATGCGTGAGCTGACGATCGACCTTTCGACGCTGGAGCCGACCGTCGCATACCCGCACCTGCCCGAACACACGAAACCCATTTCCGAGGCCGCACAGGAAGGCATCGCGATCGATCAGGTCGTCATCGGCTCCTGCACGAACGGCCGCATGGAGGACATGCGGGCGGCGGCGGACATCCTGTGCGGCAAGAGCGTCGCGCCGAGCGTGCGCTGCATCGTCATCCCTGGGACACAAGACGTTTGGATGCAATGCGTGCACGAAGGCTTGATGGACGTGTTCGTTGCGGCGGGTTGCGCCGTTTCGACGCCGACCTGCGGACCTTGCTTGGGCGGGCACATGGGCGTCCTGGCCGAAGGGGAGCGCTGCGTTTCGACGACCAACCGCAATTTCGTCGGCCGCATGGGACATCCCAAGAGCGAAGTCTACCTGGCATCCCCCGCCGTCGCCGCTGCTAGCGCGATCACAGGCTTTTTAAGCGACCCGCGCAAATAGCGCCGGAACCCTGCACCACACCCCATCGGAATGGCTGCCCTGATCGGGGGCAGCCATTCCGGGGAGCCGAAGGCTGCCAAAAGTTTTTTGCTACTTTTTTCAAAAAAGTAGAAGAGAAAAAAGAAAAAAAGGAGGTGCCCCCGATGAAAGGCACGGTCCACAAATACGGCGACCACGTCGATACCGACGTGATCATCCCGGCACGCTTCCTCAACGAGCCAGACCCCCAAAGCCTGGCGGCGCACTGCATGGAGGATCTCGATCCGAGCTTTGCCGCGCGCGTGCAGGCGGGCGACATCGTGGTCGGCGGCGTCAACTTCGGCTGCGGATCGAGTCGGGAGCACGCGCCGATCGCGCTTAAGGCGGCAGGCGTGAGCTGCGTCGTCGCCAAGAGCTTTGCGCGGATCTTCTATCGCAACGCGATCAACATCGGCTTGCCGGTGCTGGAGTGTCCCGAAGCAGCAGAAACGGCGCAGGCGGGCGATCGGCTCGACATCGACTTGGAGGCGGGTCACATTTTGAACGAGACGCGCGGCGAAAGCTATGTGGCGGCGGCGTTCCCGCCCTTTATGCGATCGATCATGGAAGCCGGCGGACTCGTCGCGCACGTTCGGGCGCGCATGGAGGGCAGCCGATGAAGCGCTACCGGATCGCGGCGTTGCCGGGCGACGGCATCGGCCCGGACGTGACGCGCGAAGCTTTGCTGGTCTTGGAGGCGGCGGGGGAGCGGTTTGGCTTCCGCTGCGACGTGCGCGAGGCCTTGATCGGCGGGTGCGCGATCGACATTTTGCGGGAACCGCTGCCGGGCGGTACGCTCGAAATCTGTCTCGACAGCGACGCCGTGCTGATGGGCGCGGTCGGCGGGCCGAAGTGGGACGCCTTGCCGGGCGCCCAGCGGCCGGAAGCCGGTTTGTTGCGCATTCGATCGGAGCTCAAGCTCTTTGCGAATCTCAGGCCAGCGATCGTGTTCGGGCCGCTGCGAAGTGCGTCGCCGCTGAAAGAGGCGCTGTTGGGGGACGGATTGGATCTGCTGATCGTGCGCGAGCTGACGGGCGGCATCTACTTCGGGCCGCGCGGACGGGGCGGCGATGGGGACGAGACGATCGCCTACGACACGGAGCAATACAAGAAGAGTGAGATCGTCCGGATCGGGCGCGTGGCGTTCGAGGCGGCGCGGAAGCGTTCCAAGCGACTCTGTTCGGTTGACAAGGCGAATGTGCTGGAGTCGTCGCGGCTCTGGCGCGAGACGATGAACGCGCTTGCGGGGGATTACCCCGACGTCGCGCTCAGCCACCTGTACGTCGACAACGCCGCCATGCAGCTCGTCTGCGCGCCCCGGCAATTCGACACGATCGTCACGTCGAACCTCTTCGGCGACATTTTGTCGGATGAGGCGTCGCAGATCGCGGGGTCGATCGGGATGCTGCCGTCGGCGTCTTTGGGGGCGGGGACGCTCGGACTCTACGAACCCGTACACGGCGCAGCGCCCGACATCGCCGGGAAAGACGTCGCAAATCCCTTGGCGGCGATCCTGTCGGCGGGCATGATGCTGCGGCATTCGCTGGGGGAAACCGAAGCGGCGGACGCCGTCGAGGCTGCGGTCGCAGCCGTGATCGACGACGGTTTCCGCACGATCGACATTGCGAAGGACGGACGAAGCGCGATCGGAACGCGGGCGATGGGCCAGCGGGTGCGAGAAGCGCTCGCGACATAGCGCCGGACAACAAAAAGGGAGCGGACGATCCGAAACGCGATCGCCCGCTCGATTTGGGGTAGCTGGGGGAGTTGTCGTCGGTTGTGCGTTACTTGCTGGAGCCGGGGTGGTCTTGGTACACGCCCTGGGACATGTGTTCGCGCTCGCCCATGCCCTGCGTGTCAGGGTTGGCTTTGTTCTTGGCGTTCGACTTGTTGGCGTTGTTCTTGTTCTTCGCCATTTACATCACCTCACACCAACAGTCTTGGCAAAAGCGGTCTTTTCATACCAAAAGAATGATCAAAAAATGGCTTTCGCGAGCCGATTTTAGAAAAATTAAATTTCGCGCGGGACTGATTCAGTGGCTCCCCCATTGCCAGCCGATCCCGATGCGACTATACTGGGTAGGACAGACAGCGGGACTTTGTTCCGCGCGTGCGAAGAGACGAAAGGACTACTGCGATGCGAAATTACGAATTTTCCCACAACATGGCTCCGCTCACCGGGAGCGCCATTCGCGCCATTTTTGCGTTGCTCGCCGATCCCAAGATCATTTCGCTGGCCGGCGGCAATCCTTCACCGCGCACCTTTCCGAAAGAAGACATCGCGCGCATCTCCGAGACGCTCGTCAAGGAAAAGGGCGACGTCCTCTTGCAGTACGGTGTGACGAACGGCTACCAGCCTTTTAAAGAAGACGCCGTCGCGATCAACAAGACGAAGGGCATCGAATCGACGGTGGACAACATCCTCGCGCTGACGGGGTCTTCGCAGGGGATCGAATTGACGACGAAGATCTTCTGCAACCCCGGCGACACCATCCTCGTCGAAGACCCGAGCTTTTTGGGCGCGCTCCAGACCTTCCGCAGCTACGGCACCAAGCTCGTCGGCGTCAAGATGCTCGAAGACGGCGTCGATCTCGACGACCTCGAAAGCAAGATGAAGGCGCACCAGCCGAAGTTCTTCTACGTGATCCCGACCTTCCAGAATCCGTCGGGCAAGACGACCTCGCTCGAACGGCGCAAGGCGATCCTGGCCCTCGCCAAGCAGTACGACGTGCTCATCCTCGAAGACGATCCCTACGGCGAGCTGCGCTTTGAGGGCGAGGCCATCCCCTGCATCAAAACGCTGGATACCGACGGACAGGTCATTCTGCTCAACAGCTTTTCCAAGACGATCAGCCCTGGCCTGCGCGTCGGCTACATGACGGCCGATCCTGCCATCATCGCCAAGGCTGGCATCGGCAAGCAGGGCATGGACACCCACACGAACAACCTCGCCCAGGCGACGGTGTCCGAGTTCTGGCGCGAGGGGCTCTACCCGAAGCACGTCGCGAGCGCCATCGAATTCTACCGCCCCCAGCGCGACGCCATGCTGGCCGCGATCGAAACATACTTCCCGAAGGACGCGGTCTACACCAAGCCCAACGGCGGCCTCTTCGTCTGGGTGGATCTGAATGCGTCTTACAACGCGACCGAGCTCTTCAAAGCGGCGATCGACGCGGGCGTCGCCTATGTGCCCGGCACGCACTTCTTCGCCGACAACGGCCACGACAACACGCTCCGCCTCAACTTCTCGCTGCCCAGCGTCGAGCAGATCGAGCGCGGCTGCGAGATCCTCGGCGGCCTGCTGCAAAACGCGTAAAGAGCAAAGTGGCCGAAAGGCCACTTTTTTGATGGGGTGGGTGTAACAGGGCGCGCAAACGCGTTGAAAGAAGGGCGGGAAGCGGTTTTTTCAAGGAAACGACGCGTTTCGACAGGGGGGAGGGCGTTGCGCGAACGCGGGTTTTTTGGTACGATATAAAGTGGTATACTCTGAAAAAGCAGGCAGAAAGACGAGGGATCGACATGCCGAATGTACTGGACGTTCTCAACGAACGCGGATTCATCAAACAAATCTCGCACGAGAACGAGCTGCGAAAGCTGCTCGAGACCGAAAGCGTTACCTTCTACATCGGCTTCGACCCAACGGCCGATTCGCTGCATGTCGGCCACTACATCCAGATGATGGCGATGGCGCACATGCAACGCGCCGGACACAGGCCGATCGCGCTGCTCGGCGGCGGAACGACCATGGTCGGCGACCCGTCGGGACGCGACGACATGCGCACCATGATGACGCCGGAGATGATCGAGCACAACGCCGCGTGTTTCCGCAAGCAGATGCGCCGCTTCATCGATTTCGACGACGGCAAGGCCATCATGGACAACAACGCCAACTGGCTGCTCGACCTCAATTATGTCGAGTTTCTGCGCGAGATCGGCGTGCACTTCTCGGTCAACCGCATGCTGACGGCCGACTGCTACCGCCTGCGCCTCGAGCGCGGCTTGACCTTCTTCGAATTCAACTACATGCTCATGCAGAGCTACGACTTCCTCGTGCTGCATGAAAAATACGGCTGCGTGCTGCAGCTCGGCGGCGACGACCAGTGGAGCAACATCCTCGCCGGCGCCGACCTGATCCGCCGCAAGCTGCAAAAGCCCGCCTTCGCGATGACCTCGACGCTCTTGACGACGAGCGAAGGCAAGAAGATGGGCAAAACCCAAAAGGGCGCGCTCTGGCTCGACCCCGAGAAGACCAGCCCTTACGAGTTCTACCAGTACTGGCGCAACATCGACGACGCCGACGTCGAAAAGTGTCTGGCGCTTTTGACCTTCCTGCCCATGGACGAAGTGCGCCGCTTGGGCGCGCTCGAGGACAGCGCGATCAACGAGGCAAAAAAGGTACTCGCTTACGAAGTCACGAAGCTCATCCACGGCGAGGCCGAAGCCGACAAAGCGGTCGAAGTGACCGAGGCGCTCTTTGAGGGCGCGCAGGACGCGTCGAGCATCCCGATGGTCGCGATCCCCAAGGCGGCTTACGACGAGGACAAACGCGTCGTCAACATGCTCGTGCTGGCTGCTTTGGCCAAGTCCAAGGGCGATGCGCGGCGCTTGATCGAAGGCGGCGGCGTCTTCGTGGACGATGTCAAGGTCGAAGACCCCAACGCCGAAGTGCCCGAAAACAGCCTGCGCGAAGGCGTCATGCTGCAAAAGGGCAAAAAGGCGTTTAAGAAGATCGTGCTGGCCGAGTAGATGAAGGGCTATCGCACCGTGCGCGCGGCGTCGGAGATCGAGCTCGTCGTGCAAAAGTCGCGCTTCATCGGGCGCTGCTTCCCCGTCACGGCGGAGGACGAGGCGCTTGCCCATCTCGAGCGCATCCGAAAGCAGCACTGGGACGCTTCGCACAACTGCTACGCTTACGTCGTCCGAGAGGGCGGCAAGGCGCGCTACAGCGACGACGGCGAACCGGGCGGCACGGCGGGGCTTCCGATGATGGAAGTGCTCAAGGCGCGCGAACTAGCCGACCTGCTCGTCGTCGCGACGCGCTACTTCGGCGGCGTGCTGCTGGGGGCGGGCGGACTTGTGCGGGCCTATTCGAAGACGGCGGCGCAGGCCGTCAACGCGGCGGGCGCGATCGACATGATCCCCAGCGCGCGTTATGCGCTCCGCATGTCTTACCCGCTTTGGGGCAGGCTGGAGAGCAAAGTTCTGGGCGGCGAATGGGGCCGCGTCATGCCCGACGCGCCACAATACGCCGAGGACGTGACGGTCGAGGTCGTCGTGCCCGAGGACGAAGGCGATGCGTTCGTCCGCGCGGCGATCGAGGCCTCCGACGGCAAGGTCGCCCCCCAAGCCGTGGGACGCTCCTTCGCGGCCTGGGATGCACCGGCGGCCGATGACGAAATGGATTGATTTGCAAAAGACAAATATCTTAATGGATTGTGGGGAACGAAAATGGAAATCCAAATCACCAAAACCACCCAAGCCAAGACCAAGCCAAACGAGAACGAACTCGGTTTCGGACGACTCTTTTCCGACCACATGTTTCTGATGGAAGCCGTCGACGGCGTTTGGCAGAGCGCGCGCATCGTGCCTTACGGCCCGCTCGCGATCGACCCGGCTTCGACGGTGCTGCACTACGCGCAAGAGACTTTCGAGGGACTCAAGGCCTACCGCGCCAAGGACGGCCGCATCCTGCTCTTCCGCGCCATGGACAATTTCCGCCGCTTGAACAAAAGCTGCGCGCGGGTCTGCCTGCCCGAGCTCGACGCCGACTTCGCCTACGAAGCGCTCGTCAAGTTGGTCGGCCTCGAACGCGATTGGGTGCCCAGCCAGCCGGGCACGTCGCTCTATCTGCGGCCCTTCATGTTTGGCAACGACGCGAAGTTGGGCGTCGACAAAGCGTCGAACGTGCAGTTTTGCATCATTTGCTCGCCGTCCGGCGCATATTATGCAACAGGACTGGCACCGGTTCGCATTTACGTCGAGGACGAATACGTCCGCGCCGTGCGGGGCGGCTTGGGCTTTGCCAAGACGGGCGCGAACTACGCCGCGTCGCTGCTGGCGGGCGTCAACGCGCATGAAAAGGGCTTCAGCCAGGTGCTGTGGCTCGACGGCATCGAGCACAAGTACGTCGAAGAAGTGGGCGCGATGAACATCTTCTTCCGCTTCCGGGACGAACTCGTAACGCCGGCCCTCCAGGGCAGCATCCTGCCCGGCATCACCCGCCAGAGCATCCTGACCCTCGCCGAGGAGGCGGGCGTCAAGGCGGTCGAGCGCCAGATCGCGATCGCGGAGGTCGCCGATCGCGCGGCGGCGGGCGAGCTTCTCGAAGTGTTTGGCTCGGGCACGGCGGCCGTCGTCTCGCCGGTGGGCGAGCTGGTTTGGGGGGACAAGAGCATCGTGGTCAATGGCGGCGCGATCGGCGAGCTGACCCAGAAGCTCTACGACACGCTGACCGGCTTGCAGTTCGGCGTCGTCGAGGATACCCACAGCTGGATCACGGAAGTATAACGAAGTGCGCGGGTGCGCGTGTCGCGCCCGCGCGTTTTTGCGGAACCCCGATCGAGAACCGCTTCATCGCACAGCAGAGTCGTCGGGTTTTGCGAAGGAATTGCCGCCGGATCGCGCGGCCGATTGAGGAAGGAAAAAGATGCGCAAAAAGCGCCTGTCATGTTTGCTGGTGGTTCTGATCGTCTTGATCGCCACCCTGGCGCCGCCTGCGTATGCGGCGGGAAGTCTCGAAGTGTCATCGAGCGTGACCCCACAGGGCCTGGACAGCGCGGGGAACGTCACGATCGATCTGACGCTCGCGAACACCGGCGAGCTCGCACTCGAAGACGTGCGGCTCGTTGCGGAAAACGGAAGCGAAAGCCCGCTTGGCGACATTGCGCCGGGCGAGACGCGCTCGTTTCAGGTTAGCAACTTTTTCGTTGCGCAGGAACAGATCGGCGGGACGGTGCCGCTGACTTTCATGTGGTTTGAAGAGGGGCAGGTGCAAACGCTTGAGCATGGGGTTCCCATCGCGGCCAAGCAGTTCAAGCCCGAACTCAAAATCACGCGCAGCGCCGAGCCGTCGTCCGGTAAAAAGGGCGAAACGATCGAGCTGAAATACGTCGTCGAGAACACCGGCGACATCCGCATCAACGACATCAAGATCGAGGATCCGATCGTCGGAGAGGCGATCGCCGAGGGCGTCGATCTGCGCCCTGGACGATCCCAGACCTACCGCAGCGAGATCACGCTGGAAAACAGCGTCGAATCGCGCCCGACGGCGAGCGGCGTCGCCGAGGACGGCACGCCGGCCGAAGCGGTGACACCCTCGCTGACGATCGACATGAAAAACCCCAGTCTTTCGATCGTCGTCACCCAGGGCGCGCCCGCCGATCTGCCCGCCCCAGACGGGTCGGGGGTATCGGCCGGCGTCGGCACCTCGTTCGACATCCACGTCACGAATGACGGCAACCTTCCGCTCAGCGCCATCACGCTCCAGGATGACCTCGGCGCGATCGTCGAGGACGGCTTGAAGCTCGCGCCGGGCGAAGACGTCCATTACGCTTACGTGCAATCGACGCTCGAAGAACGCGAGATCGTGATCACGGCGAGCTGTGTGGCCGAGGGCGAGGAAAGCCGCCTGGAGTTCAAGAGCGCGGGGGTGGCGCTGGCACCGTCCTACCGTCCGGAAGACATCTCGATCACGGCGAACGCCAGCGTCGACAAGACGATGCTGCAAGCGCCCGGCGAAATCCAGGCCACGATCCACATCGTCAACGATAGCCCCGTGCCGATCTTCACCGTCGAGGTCAGCGAGAGCGGAGCGGGCGTCATCCAGACGATCGACCGCATCGAAGCGGGCAAGGCCCAGGACGTGGTGGCGAAAATGCAGATCGTGCAGTCGGGGCAGCTCACCTTCACGATCAAGTACGCCGACATGGACAAACGGCCTTACAGCCTATCGATCGCGCCGATCGACATCGGGATGGCCGAGGCCACGCCCGCGCCGACGGCCGCGCCCCCAAGCGCTACACCCGCGCCCGCGCCGACGACCCGCTCGAATGCCTACGCGATCCTGATCCTCATGGCGATCTTGGTGCTTTTGCTGATCGTCGCGCTGATCACGCTGATCGTCGTCCTGGTGCGCCATACACGCCTCAAGCGCCGGAGTGAAGAGGACGGCACGCTCGTTGCCGACGCGCGTCCCAGCCGTCCGACCCCTGCGCCGCCCGAAAAGCCCGAAACGATGAAACGCTCGCGCGGGGAGCGCGTCGAAGCGCCCCAGCCCGTCGAGGCAAAGGCGCCGCCCCTCCGCAGCAAACCGGCCTCGCAGCACGTCGCGTCGCCTTTCCAGAACCAGGCGGGCGAGCGCGATGCCAAGCCGGTGCAGAAACCCGCCCAGGAGGGCGCGCCGGATTCGACGCGGCGAGCCCCAGTGCCCACCAGTGCCGCGCCACCTCCGTCGCGCAAGGACGGTTTGCCCCGTCAGACGGCGAAGACGCCGACGCCTCAGCCGAAAACGCAAGCCCAAGCGCCGCGAAACGCAGCGCCGGACGCGTGTCCGCCGCGCCCCGCTGAAACGGGTGGCGCAGGGCTGGCCGGAAGCGGCGATTCCGCCAACCGCAAACCCCAGCGCAAGCCCATTCAAAAGGACATCACGAAGGCGGCTACCCAGGACGCGCCCCCGACAGCGGGAAGCGCCGGAACGACGGCTGCAAAACCGACGCCGCCTCCGATGCCAGCGCCCCCGAAGCCACCCGAACCCGCCCAAGCGCTTCCGCTCGACGACGAAGATTACTTTGTCAACGCCTTCCTCGGCGACGACGAATAAAGCGCCGAACCGAGCCGATGCCCGACCCGATCGGCGGCACGATCGACATGTGCATACCAGAAGCCTGGCGGCAGCAACGCGCGGCACCCGGCGCGACGGCCAGCCGCCAGTTCTCGTATGCCGAAGATTCCAAGATACAAATGATGGGTTACACGAAATGAGCCAACACATGGAGACCGCTTTCGAAGGGTTTGCCCCGCAATGCTTTGATTTTTTGCTTCAACTGTCTCTCAATAACGACAAAAGCTGGTTCGAAGCGCACCGCGACGACTACAAGCGCTATGTGCAAGCGCCTCTTTTGGCTCTGGAACGCGAGTGGGGGCCGACGGTATCGGCGATCGACCCGCGCGTCCGCACCGGGCGCTACGCCGTATCGCGCATTTACCGCGACACGCGCTTTTCGAAGGACAAGACCCCTTACCGCAACAACGCCTGGATCGCCTATCGCCCGGCAGAAACCATGCTGAGCGAGTTTTTCGGCGTCTTTTTCGAGATCAACCCCGTCAGCTACGCCTACGGCATCGGGCTCTATGCGCCCCATCCCGGCCTGATGCAGGCCATCCGGCAA
This sequence comes from Eubacteriales bacterium, assembly GCA_031553675.1. GTDB lineage: Bacteria > Bacillota > Clostridia > Christensenellales > CALWSW01 > JAVBLF01. The sequence goes on from JAVBLF010000064.1 coordinate 13,583, forward strand.
AAGGCCGCCGCGAACCCGAGCGCGCTGCTCCGCATCCTCGAAGCGCCGGGGCTTCGCGATCGCTACACGCTCTACGGCGAGGATTACCTCCGCCCCAAAGTGACCGATGGGCCGGAGACGCTCCGGTCGCTCCTGAACAAACGGAGCTTCCATTACGCGTATGAAAACGGCGATTTAACGAGAACGTATACCCGCGCCCTGCTCGACGAGCTGAACGGCGCGATGGAAGATATGCGAGATCTCTATCGATTTGTCAACGATTTGAATGAAAATTGAAATCGGTTTGAGAATGAATCTTACAAAGCCTTGAAGAGATGAGGAGGAAGACCCATGGACATGAACCAACTTGCGGTCAACGCGATCCGGGTGCTCTCGATCGACGCGATCCAAAAAGCCAAATCGGGACATCCGGGCACGCCGTTGGGCGCCGCGCCTTTGGCGTATGAACTCTGGGCGCACCACATGAGCCATAACCCCGCCAACCCAAAGTGGATCAACCGCGATCGCTTCGTGCTGTCGGCCGGGCATGCGTCCATGCTGGAGTACGCGCTGCTCTATCTGTTCGGCTACGGCCTGACGATGGACGACCTGCAGAATTTCCGCCAGTGGGAAAGTCTGACGCCCGGACACCCCGAATTCGGCCACACGAAGGGCGTCGAGGCGACGAGCGGCCCGCTCGGCCAGGGCATTGCGACGGCGGTGGGCATGGCGCTCGCCGAAGCCCACCTCGCCGAGCGCTTCAACCGCGAAGGCTTCCCGATCATCGATCACTACACCTACGCGCTCGCGGGCGACGGCTGCATGATGGAGGGCGTGTCGGGGGAAGCGAGCTCCTTGGCGGGCGCGCTGAAGCTTGGCAAGCTGATCGTCTTCTACGACGACAACGGCATCAGCATCGAGGGCGACACGAGCGTCGCGTTTACCGAGGACGTCAGCATGCGCTACCGCGCCTATGGCTGGCAGGTGATCGAAGTCAACGACGGCAACGACATCCGGGCGCTCTCCACCGCGATCAAGGCCGCGAAACGCGAGCAATCCAAACCCAGCCTGATCCACGTCCGTTCCAAGATCGGTTACGGAACGCCGCTCGCCGGACTCGCCAAGACCCACGGCGAACCGCTCGGCGCGGAGAACATCACCCGAACGAAAGAGACGCTCGAATGGCCGTGCGAAAAGGATTTTGAGGTTCCGGCGGAATTGACCGCGCACATGGAATCGCTCGTCAAAGCGCTGGGCGCCGTCGAAACGCACTGGAACGGCATGCTCACGAGCTACGAAAAAGTCCACCCCGATCTCTACAAACTCTTCATGGCCTGCCACGAAGAAGAGGCGCCCGACCTGAGCGGCGACCCGGCGTTTTGGGCCTTCGAGGGAAAGGCAGCCACCCGAAGCACAAGCGGCAAAGTGCTCAATCTGCTGGCCGATCGCCTGCCCAACCTGGTCGGCGGGTCGGCGGATCTTGCCCCCTCAAACAAGAGCGAAATGACGAGCAAGACCTGGCTCTCGCCCGACGACTACAGCGGAAGCAACATCCACTTTGGCGTGCGCGAGTTCGCGATGGCGGCTGTCTGCAACGGTTTGGCCGTCCACGGCGGTTTGCGGAGCTACTGTGCCACCTTCTTCGTGTTCAGCGACTACCTGAAACCGGCGCTGCGCCTCTCTGCGCTGATGGGGCTTCCGGTGACGTATGTGCTGACCCACGACAGCATCGGCGTCGGCGAAGACGGCCCGACCCACCAACCGATCGAGCAGCTTGCGGCCTTGCGCGCGACGCCCAACGTCGCCGTCTTCCGTCCTGCCGACGGCCGCGAGACTTCGGCGAGCTACCTCGCCGCCCTCCATCGCAAGGGGCCGAGCTGCATCGTCGCCACCCGCCAAGACCTGCCCAGCTATGAAAACAGCGGTCCGGTGGCCATGCGCGGCGGCTATGTGCTGTCCGACTGCGAAGGCGATCCCGCGCTCCTGCTGATCGCGAGCGGTTCCGAAGTCGAGCTGATCGTCGAAGCCCAGAAGCGCCTCGCGGCGGAAGGCATTGCGGCGCGCGTCGTGTCGATGCCCTGCATGGAGCTCTTCGAAGAACAGGACGACGACTACCGCGCATCGGTTTTGCCGCGCCATGTCCGCGCGCGTTTGGCGGTCGAAGCGGGGGCGTCTCAGCCTTGGTACCGCTACGTGGGGCTGGACGGCGACACGATCTGCCTCGATCACTTCGGCGCGTCGGCACCGGCGCATTTGCTCTTCGAAGCCTACGGCTTTACGGTGGACAACGTCGTGGCGCGCGCCAAAGCGTTGGTCGAGGCCATTCAAAAGTAATTATATGGAAAAGTCGCAATGAAGGCCGTGTAATTCGCCGTGGTTTCGTGTATAATAGAGACGAGAAAACGGAAGGGCAGACGGTCGCGCGCCCCAGGTGCGCTGTCCCGATGGATCGCAGATGAAATCGTACTCGGCTTATTTCGAATACCTGCAAGACCTGACACCGCTCAACAAGAAGGATTTTGCGTGGTGGGACATTGTGATGCCACGGATCCTGGTGCGCTGCGACAGCTTTCAGATCGAATGCCGGAAAGGCGACGACGCCGGGCAAAGGAGCTGCGCGCGCATGGGCGCCGAGGACCGCGCCGTCCTCGAGGTCGATGGACGCAACGAAGTGTGGCGCGGCGCGATCAACGAGAGCTTCAAGCGTGAATTCGTCGACGACCCCTTTGACGTCCGCGGCAAAGTGAAGTGGGCTTCGGTGCTGCTTCGGCAGGGCAAGAAAACCGCGCTCGCCCTGACAAAGAACGGCAAGGAAATCGGCCTCCACAGCGTCAGTGAAGAGGAGCTCGAATTCCTGGCAGCCGCCTTCCACGGACACAATTTTTCCTTCTACTACTGGGAAGAATCCGGCAACGGCCAGTTGACCCACTTTCAGCCCATATACGGCGGCGACAGCGAGATCAGCATCCTCTTCGATGCCTACCACAAGGGCAAGCGATCCCGCCCACGATAAAAACGCCATACAAAAACGAGATGAAAAAGAGCCCATGCAATCTGCATCGGCTCTTTTTCGCATGCTTTGGCATCGGCGCTTACATGAACTTTTTGCGCGCGTCGTAGAGGGCGAGTATGTTCTCGACCGGCACGTCGCCTTCGAAATCCTGGCTGGGCGCGAGGATGTAACCGCCGTTGACGTGCATCGTCTCGATGATGGATTCGGTTTCACGGCGCACTTCTTCCGGCGTGCCAAAGGGCAAGAGATGCTGGGTGTCCACGCCGCCCTGGAAGCAGAGTTTGTCGCCGAAGTCGCGCTTCAGGCCTGCGACTTCCATGCCGCGCACTTTCTGGATGGGTTCCAGCACATCGACGCCGCAGGCGATCAACTCGGGAATGATGGGCCGCACGGCGCCGCAGGAGTGCTGGAGGTAGTAGCAGTTGTACGAATGCGCGAGATCGACGAGGCGCTTCGTGTTTTTGGCGAAGAACTTGCGCCACATCTCGGGGCTGAAAAGCAGGCTAATCTGGGTGCCGTAGTCATCGCAGGGGCGGAGCAAGTCGATGCGCCCGCCGCCCGCCTCGAACATGCGGGTGTAGAGTTCGACCGAGAAATCGACAAAGCGATCGAGCATGGCGGAGATCAGCTCGGGTTCCTCGGCCATAAAGATGTAGAACTTTTCGGCGGGGAAGAGCTCCAGAAACACCTGGTAAGGCCCCGGCCAACCGCAACGGATCGCCTTGTCTTCGTGCTGCTTGCAGAAGTCCGAAATGGCGCTGTAGTCAAAGTGGTCGGGGTTGGGCCAGCGTTCGTCGTGGGCGAGGAGGTCTTCCATGCTTTCGACGTCCTGGAAGGGGCGGTAGATCGTGTGCCAGTTGTACTCGACGCCGTTCCATTTGTCGACGTAGTGGTAGCCCAACGGATGGATGTGGACGGTTTCGCCCTTTTCGTTGACGAAATCGGGACGGGGCGGGCCGATGTAGGGCGGGAGATCGAGGATGCGCGTGTCGATTTCGAGCTTCGTCATGACGTCTTCTTTGCTGTCGGTGCCGAAGTGCTTGAGCAGGCCCTCCCAGGCCGTCTCGACACATTGCATCGTCGAAGGCACGCGGTCGGGCTGCTTGTGCGCGACGGCGGCGCGGATGCGTTCTTTGGAGGTCATGGTCACGAGGTTTCACTCCTATCCATTTGAAATGGCAAAAACTTCTGATGGGGCAAACAGAGAAAAGGCGGGCGGTCAAGCGAGACCGACCGCCTTTTTGCGCGCAAGGGATGTCAAGCGTGCGTTGCGATTACCACTGGCAGGGGTAGAAGGAATCGACGTTGTCCTTCGTGATCATCGCAGTGGTGATGTAGCCGATGGGGGCGACTTCTTTGCCGTCGAACCAGTCGGCCATGTTCTTGATGACGGCGGCGCCGTCGCCTTCTGCGCTCTGGTAGTTGATCATGAGCAGGTCGCCGCTCTTGACGAGATCCTGGCCCTGCTTGGAGTTGCCCGCCGCGACGACGAGGACGTCCGTGCGGCCCGCTTCTTTGAGGGCGTCGATCGTGCCGATTGCCTGGGGCGAGTCGTCCGCGAGGAAGATCGCGTTCAGATCGGGGCCAAAGCGGGTGATCCAGTCGGAGACGACCTGCTTGGTCTTGGGCGCGTCGAAGCCGGGGCTCTGGATGTCGAGGGTTTTGATCTCGGGCGCGTAGGTGGCAAACTCCGTGATCGGGCCGTAGGTACGCGCGAAGTAGGGCGAGGTTCCGGGGTTATGCGTGATGTAGCAAATGCCACCCTTTTTGCCCATGGCATCGGCGAGCGAGCGGGCGAGCTGGCGCATCTGGGCCCAATCGTCGGGACCGGACCAGGCGACCATGTACTTCATGGCGTCCGAGGTGGTCAGCGTGTTCGTGCCGAAGGCCGGGATGCCGGCTTCGGTGATCTTGCGGAACTGCTGCACGGCCGATTCGGCGTTCAGCGGGATCAGGCCGATCGCGTCGGGCTTGGCGTTGATGGCCTGGTCGATGAGCTGGTTCTGCACGGCGACGTCCCAGTTCGGCGACCAGGCTTCGATCGTCATGCCGAAGTGCTCAGAGGCTTTTTTCAGGCCGTTGATGTAGGCCGTCGTCCAGGCGTGGTCGCCGTGGACGATGACGATGACCTTCTTACCCTTCGCGCCATCGCCAGGGCTCTTCGGAACCTTGGGGTCCTTTTCGGTCGCGTCCCAACCGGCGTATTCCATGTCATAGTAGTGGCCGGCGTCCGTCTCGGGCAAGCTCTCGGGGTTTTCCTGACGGGCGGGGTATTCCTTGTTGACGAGATCGACGATCAGGGGCTGGCCGTCGGTGCTCATGGGGCCGTCGCCGGTCGCGGCTGCGGGCGCTTCGGCAGGCGCTTCCGAGGGGGCTTCAGCAGCAGGTGCTTCTTCTGTGGCGGCGGGTTCTTCAGCCTTGGGTTCTTCGGCGGCAGGTGCTTCCGCTTTGGGTTCTTCGGCAGCGGCAGGGGCTTCCGATGCTTCGTTGGCAGCGGGCGCGCCGCCGCAAGCCAGCAGCGACAGGGACATCAGCATCGCCAATCCGATTGCAAGGACTCGTTTCATGTTCTTTCCTCCTCGATTTGGGGTTCAAACGTGATGGATTGCAATCCCCGTCCGGGGCCACCGCTCCGGCTGGGAAAATGGATCTCGTTCGTCATTGGTAGGCGATCGCGCCGATCATTGCGCGTGCGCAGTTTCCGATCGGTGTTCTTTGAGCAGGTTCGCGCGCATGCCGATGCGCTTTCCAGCGAAGAACTTCGTCAAGGTTTCGTAGAGCACGCAGGCTGCGAGCACAAGACCGTTCGAAAGGATCTGGATTTCGTACTTGCCGACGAGCGTCGTCAGCACGTTGAACATCGTCATCAGTCCGGCGACCGACACGAAGGTCATCCAGACGCTGCCCGCGCCGCCGTTTGTATTCGTGCCGCCGATGATCGTCGCGGCCAGACCGACCATGAGGGGGGAGATGCCTTTTTCGCCGAGGTTGGGGATGGCCGAACTCTGGGCGATGGCGAAAATCGCGCCGCCCGTCGCGCAAAGGAGGCCCGACAGCGCGAAGACTGCGATCGTGTAACCCGTGCGATTGATGCCAGCCAACCAAGCCGTTTCGGCGTTGCCGCCCAGCATGTAGACGTTGCGTCCGGCGCGGGTGCTGGCGCAGAGTACGGCCAGCAGGATGACGATCGCGAGCGTCACGAGCACCTTGGGCGAGAGCGGCAGGGGTCCGAGCTGCTTGTTCAGAATGTCGGCCAAGGCGTAATCGCCCTTGTCGCCGATCTCCGCGCCGCCGCAGAAGATGTACATGATGCCCTTGAGCACGAACTGCATGCCCAGGGTGGCGATGAAACTGTGGATGTTGAACTTCGAGATGAGGATGCCGTTCAGACAACCGAAGAGGCAGCCCGCCAGCACGCCCGCGAGGATCGCGACAGCCCAGGGCATGTGGTAGAGCGAGTGCATGCCCATCGTGACGATCGCGCCGAGGTTGGCCATCGCACCAACCGAAAGGTCCATGTGGCCCGCGATCATGCAGATCGTGAAGGCTGCGCCGATCAGGGCGTAGAGCACGGTGCTGTCGAAGATCGACTTGAAGTTGTAGATGGTAAAGAAATTCTTTGCGAACACGCCGAGCACGAGCAGCAGCACCAACAAAAGGTAGGCGCGGTACTGGTTGAGGAGCGCGGCGGTTTTCCGGCTGTCCGTTTTCATTCGCTTTTCCCCAGCTTTCTCGACGATGCGGTGTTGAGCCATACGATGAAGAGGAAGACGACGCCCTGCACGAGGTATTGGTGGAATGTGGGTACGCCGATCAGGTTCATGACATTGGCCAGCATGCCGACGGTCAGCGCGCCGCCGAATACGCCGATCAGGTCGCCCTTGCCGCCCGCGAGCACCATGCCGCCGAGCAGCACGGCCGTGACGCCCTGGAAGTCGTAGCCTTCGCCGTTGTTGTAGGCGCCGGTCTTGGCGAGCGACGCGAGGAAGATGCCGCAGATCGACGCGCAGAGGGCGTTGATCAAGTAGGTGATCAGGATGGCCCGCGTGACGTTGATGCCCGAGAGGCGGGCGACTTCGTAGTTCGAGCCGACGACCTTGAGCTGGTTGCCGAAGCGGGTGCGGGTCAACACGAACTGCCCGACCGCGAACATGACGATCATCACGAGCACCATGACCGGTATCGTACCGATGTGGCTGCGCGAGATGGCAAAGAAGGTCTCGGCGGCCTTTTGGTTGGCGCCGGCAGCGACGTCGGGGTAAACCTGGTTGCCGCCGTACATCCATCGGACGATGCCGCTGACGACGAAGTTAAACGCCATGCTCCAGATGATGGGGTGGGCGCGGAACTTGCCGATCATCAGGCCGTTGATCAGGCCGATCGACATCCCCGAGAGGATGCCCAACAGCACGCTCGGGAAAAAGCCGTAGGGCAGTGCCGTCACGGCGACCATGCCCGAAAAGGCGATCGTCATCGGCACGCTCATGTCGTTGAAGTTGGCGCTGTAGACGACGAAACTCAGGCCGACCGCGACCATGCCGAGCAGCGAGATCGCTTGGAAGATGGCCGAAATGTTGTTGGGGGAGAAATAGACCTTGGGCTTGATCGCAAAGCCGATGATCGCGAGTATCACGACGACGACATAGATTCCGGCGCGGTTCAGGATGAGCGTCGCGCGGCTGACTTCGGTCCGGCGGACGTCCGAACGGGCAGGCTGTGGTTGCGTGCTCAAGAGATATGCCTCCCTTCGCCGTTCGCGGCCAGCAAGAGCGCGTTTTCGCTCATTTCGTCTTTTTCGATCTCGCCGATGATGTGGCCGTTTCGCATGATGAGAGCGCGATCGCTCAGGCCGACCATCTCGGGCAGGTCGCTCGTGATCAGGATGACGGCGCTGCCTTCGGAGGCGAGGTTTTGCACGGCCTTGTGGATGATCTCCTTGGCGCCGATGTCGACGCCGCGGGTCGGTTCGTCCAGGATCAGCACGGCGGGCTTCGTCGCGAGCCACTTCGCCATCAGCACCTTTTGCTGGTTGCCGCCCGAAAGGTTGGCGACCGGACGATGGGGCTCGGGCGGGTAGATGCTCAATTCGTCGATCAGGTCCATGACGTTCTGCTTGCCGCTGGCCGGATTGTAGAGCAGACCGCTGGACAGGCGCGGCACGATGGTCGAGAGGGTGTTTTCCGCGACGGTGAGACGGAGCGCCAGACCGTCCACCTTGCGGTTTTCGGTCAGGTAGGCGACGCCGTTGTCGATCGCCGAACCCATGCTGTCGAAGCGCACTTCTTTGCCGTCGAGGAAAAGGTGGCCGTCGTCGAGCGGGTCGATGCCGACGATCGAGCGGGCGAGCTCGCTGCGTCCGGCACCCGCCAGGCCCGAAATGCCGAGTATTTCGCCGGCGTGGACTTCGAAGGAGATGTGGTGAAAGAAACCCCAGCGGCTGATGTCCTGCGCGGCGAAGCGCACTTCTTTGCCGATCTTGGACTGACGCTCGGCGTAAAAAGCCGCGACGGAGCGCCCGACCATTTGCTCGATCAACTGCTCGGGTGTCGTGTCGGCGATCTCGCTCGACGCGATCTTTTTGCCGTCGCGCATGACGGTGACGCGATCGCAGACGCGGAAAATCTCTTGCAGGTGGTGGGAGATATAGATGATCGAAATGCCTTCGGATTTGAGTTGGCCGATGATGTTGAACAGGCGGTTGACTTCCTCGCTGGAGAGGGCGGACGTCGGTTCGTCCATCACGAGGATCGAGGGGTTGTTGCCCAGCACTTTCGCGATCTCGACGAGCTGAGCGTCGCACTGGCTGATCTCGGAGATCGGCGTGCGAGGGTCGAGCCCATGCAGTCCGACGCGGAGGAGCAGCGCCTTGGCCTGCTTGAGGGCTTCTTGCTTGTCGATGAAGGGGGAATTCCCCTTTTTTGGCAGGCGGCCGACGAGCAGGTTTTCCATGATGGAGATCGGGCGGGCGAGGCTGAGTTCCTGGTAGATCATGCCGACGCCCTTTTCCTTGGCCAGGGCGGGGGTATGCAGGTCGGCCTTTTGGCCATTGATGTAGATGTCGCCCTCGTAGTCGTGAAAGGAACCGGCAATCATCTTCATGAGTGTCGATTTTCCCGCGCCGTTTTCGCCGACGAGCGCGTGGACTTCGCCGACCTTGACCGAAAAGGACACATTGTCGACGGCGAGCGTTCCGGGAAAGCGCTTCGTCACGCCGCGCATGTCAAGCGCATAAGGCGTGTTCGCGGCGACTTCCGTCACTTGAGCCATAAGCGTTTCGACCTCCAAGCGATGATGGATTTGGTGTTGCAGATAGGGATCGCCCTTATCATACAGGCGGCTCCCTGTCCACCGGAATGGATTATTTTTCGCAAAACATCGAATATTTCAACCAGATCGCACGCATATATGGGATGGGTTTTGACAGGCAGGCACGCGCCGGATAGAATGGGAGTATCCGCACCAAAGAGGAGGGATCGCGCATGTACCGGCTCCTGATCGCCGAGGACGAGGACTTCGTTCGCGAAGCCTTTGTCCGCAACATCGACTGGAATGCGATCGGATTCACCGTCATGGACGCCCCCGACGGCGAAATCGCCCTCCAGATCGCGAAAGAATTTCGCCCCGACGCGCTGCTGACCGACATCCGCATGCCTTTCATCGATGGGCTAGAGCTGGTCGAACGCCTTCGCGCCGACGACCCCAATCTGCCCGTCGTCGTCATCAGTGGGCACGACGAATTCGAATTCGCCCAGCGCGCGCTTAAACGGGGTGTGCGCGACTACCTGCTCAAACCAGTGCGCCCGCACGTACTCGAAAAGGCCATGCGCGACGTCAAGGACGCGCTGGACGAGCGCGCGCGCAAAGACGAAAAGCTGCAAAAACTCCGCGCACTCTACCGCCAAAGCATACCACTTCTTCAGGAACAGTTTTTGGCACGCATCGCCGAGCACCCCAGCAAGCTGAGCGAAACGGCCATCCGCAACACGCTCGACGAGCTGCAAATTCCGCTGCGCGGCACGGCCTACATCGTTTGCGTCTTTTCGGCATCGACAGCGCCCGACCTTCCGCCCAGCATACCGGACGCCCACCTGCTCGATTTTGCGCTGCACAACGTACTCGCCGAGGAATTCGGCACCGACGCGCGCTGCCTGCGCGACAGCCGTGGCCAGCACGTCGCGATCTACTGCAAGCGAAGCCGCGAGCAGTCGGAGCGCCTTTTCGTCTACGACTGCGTCGAGGCGGTCAAGCAGAGCGCCGAAATGGCGCTGACCGTCGTGCTGACCGTCGGCATCGGCCAGCAGGTCGAGGACCTCGCGGGCCTGTCCGTCTCCTACCAGAGCGCGATCGACGCGCTGAGCCAGCAGGTGCTGCTCGGCAAGGGAAGGATCTACGACGCCGCCGACTACGCCTACAGCCCGCCGCCGCTTACACTGCCCTTCGGCCTGATCGACGACTTGCTCACGGCGATCAAAATCGAGGACGCAGCCGCCGTGCAGCGCGCGCTCGACGAGCTTTTTTCCGAGATCAAGGCGCGCAATTCCCCCGACCTCAACGCCATGCGCCTGATCCTCGCCGAGGTGATCGGAGGCGCGCAAAAGCTCTTGATGGAGGCCGACTGCCTCGACGCCCAGCGCATGAGCCAGCTCTACCAGGCGCTTTACACCCACGACACCATGGAATCACTGCACATCTTGCTGGCGGGCGCGTTGGCCGAGATGAAAAAAGCCCTCGACGACAAGCGCAAAAGCACGAGCGCCGCGCTGATCGACCGTGCCTGCCACGTCGCCGCGCAGATGTACACCGACGCCGACCTGTCACTCCGCAGCGTCGCCGAGCAGGTCTACGTCACGCCCTCCTACCTGAGCACACTCTTCAAGCGCGAACTCGGCACCTCCTTCGTCGAGTACATCACAAAGCTTCGCATGGAAAAGGCGAAGGAACTGCTGTCCACAGGCGAGCACAAGACCTACGAAGTCGCGGCGCTCATCGGCTACAGCGATCCGCAATACTTTTCGAGCCGCTTCAAGCGTTACACCGGCGAGACGCCTACGACCTTCCGGAAGGGCAAGGGCGTAGGCGGCATCGATGAAGCTTGACGATTGAGCCGCGAAAGGGGGCCATCCGCTTGCAGACACGCAAAACGGCGTATCGCAACGCGACGCTCCGCATCCGTCTGACGGCGATCACCTGCCTGATCGCGTTTCTGACCTCCTTGGCCGGGGCGGTCGTGTCAGGCGTGATCGTCCGGCGAGCGGCCGTGCGCGACGCCCGCAACAACGCCCAGCAGGCGCTCGTGCTCGCCAACCAGAACATCAACTATTACCTCGAAGACCTGAGCAAGATCGCCCAGATCGCAAACAACCAGTCCGACATCGTGAGCCTTTTGCTGTCCGGCGACAACCCGTCGAACAACTACTCCTACGAACAGGCCGTCGGTTCCTTTTTGTCCGATCTGAGCATCATCCGCGACGACATCGTGTCGATCACCCTCGTCCACCGGGACATCAACCGCGTGGGCTTTGCTTCGCATTACCATCGGACAGAATTCGACTTCTGGAGCCAGGATTGGTTTCAGCAGGCGCTCGCTAACCCCGAGCAGCCCATCTACCGCGCGCCGCACGAGATCGAATACCTTTTGGGCGCGAAAGAAAAAGTCATCAGCTACGTCCGAGCGACACGCATTTACCCGGGCGGCCAACCGACCGGCGTGATCATCATCGACCTCAACACAAAGGTGCTGCGCGAGATCTGTGAGAAAATTCGCCTGTCGGAAAACGGATACATCTACATCGTCGACAACGAGGGGCGGTACATCTACCACCCCGACGCCGCCTACCTCGACCACACCGCCGGGCCCGACACGCCGCAGCCCGATGACCTCTACACGGATCGCGTTCTGGGAGGGGAAGCCAGCCTCGACAGCGCTGGCATCGACGAACGCAAAAACCTCGTCTTCAGCGGCAAGGTCGGCGCCTGGACGACGCTAGCCGTCATCCCGTCGGACGACATCTTCCGCACCTCCCAAAGGGTCAGCACCGCGCAGGTCGCGATCGGCGCGTTTGCGGCGATCTTGATCGCGGCGACGCTCGCGATCCTGATCAATCGGATGATGTTCCGACGCCTTCTGGAGCTTCGCGCCGACATGCAGCGCGTGCAGAGCGGAGACCTCAGCCTCGCCCTTCGCGAACCGCAGTCCGACGAATTGGGCGACCTCGCGCGCGATTACGACTACATGCTGGCCCAGCTTCACCGGCTGATGGACGACCTCGTCAGCAAGGAAAAGGAGAAGCGCATCGCCGAGCTCGCCGTGCTGCAATCGCAGATCAACCCGCACTTCCTCTACAACACCATGGAAACGATCGTCTGGATGGCCGAAAGCAGCATGCCCCAGGCCGCCGAGGTCGCCGAATCGCTCTCCCGCTTTTTCCGCCTCACACTCGCCCAAGGCAAGGACGTGATCGAACTGAGCCAAGAGCTCGATCACGCCGGCACCTACCTCGACGTGCAAAAGGTACGCTATGCCAGCCGCTTCGACTACGCGATCGAAGCGGAGGAGGTCATCGCGCGCTGCCTCGTGCCCAAACTGATCATCCAACCCCTCGTAGAAAATGCCATTTACCACGGCATCAAGCTTTCGCGCAAAAAGTGCCGGCTGCTAATCCGTGCCTTTCGGGATGGCGGGGATGTCGTCGTGCAGGTCGTGGACGACGGCGCGGGCATGAAGCCGGACGTCTGCGCGCGCATCCTGACCGAAACAGTCAGCGAAAAAACCTTGGGCGGCGTGGGTGTGCGCAACGTCAACGAGCGCATCCAGCTGTATTTCGGCGAGGACTACGGATTGTCTTTTTTCAGTGCGTTGGGCGTCGGCACGCTCGCCGAGCTTCGCATGCCCATGCGCTGGGACCTGTCGGATTTCGAAAGCATGGCGCGCGGCCATTGACCGGTGGGGATGCGACGATTGCCAAAGATATTCCACTTTCTGTGTACATTGTCCCCGTACACCTTTGCCGTGGAATCGATATAATTGTGACGATAAATCCCTTGGACGGCGACACGAAACGCGCCCCGAAAGGAGTAACGAATGGATCACAAAGAACGCTTCTTTGCCACCATCGAACGCAAAAGCGTCGATCGCCCGGCCTGCTTTTTGGGCTTGCCGACAACGAACGGCTGGAAAACACTCATGGCCCATTACGGCTGCACGACCCAGGACGAGGTGCGCGCCCGCACCGGCGACGACCTCTATCCCATCGAAATGCCCTACCGCTCCCCCAACGCCGACGCTGTGTTCACCGCGCTCCAGTTCGCCAAGACGATCGGCAACACCGTCGATCACCGCACGCTGACGGCGCGGGGTTTTTTCGAGGACTACGAAGATCCCGAAGACGTTGATCGCTTCGACTGGCCCGATCCCGAACGTTGCATCAGCAAGGAAGCCTGCCAGAAGCTCATCCAGGATGCGCCCGCGGGTTATCCGGTCCTCGGCATCCTCTGGTCGGCACACTTCCAGGACGCTTGCGCGGCCTTCGGCATGGAACTGGCCATGATGAACATGATCGCCAACCCCGAGATGTACAAAGCCGTCGACGATCGCATCACCGAATTTTATCTGCGCGCCAACGAGATCTTTTTCGACTACTGCGGCAAGGGCGCGATCGACGCCGTGCTGATTGGAAACGACTTCGGTAGCCAGCGCGGTCTTATGCTCTCGGCCGACATGATCAACACCTTCGTCATGCCCAATTCGAAGCGCCTCGTCGATCAGGCGCACGCCTACGGCGCCAAGGTGCTCTACCATTCCTGCGGCTCGATCTTTGAAGCCATTCCCGGGCTAATCGACATCGGCGTCGATGCCATCCACCCGATCCAGGCCCTCGCCCACATGATGGAGCCGGAACGCTTGCGGGCGGCCTACGGCGACAAGATCAGCTTTTGCGGCGGCGTTGACACCCAGCAGCTCCTCGTCCACGGCTCAACCGAGGACGTTCGCGACAAGGTACGAGAGCTGCGCGAACTTTTCCCGACCGGCCTGATCCTCTCGCCCAGCCACGAGGCGATCCAAGAGGACGTCAGCCCCGAAAACGTCGTCGCCCTCTTCGAGGAGGCGACCCGCGTCTACGGAACCCAGTCGTAAGGAGGTACGCGACATGATGCGAATTGGCCAGACGATCGAGCTGCCCGCCGAGAGCTATGCGCGTTACAAAGCGCTGCATGAGGCCATTTGGCCGGGCGTCGCCGAGACGATTCGGGCCTGCCGGATCCAAAACTACTCGATCTACCACCGCGATGGCGTGCTCTTTTCCTACTTTGAATACGTCGGCGACGACTTCGAGGCCGACATGGCGAAGATGGCCGCCGACCCTGTGACGCAGCAGTGGTGGGACGTCGTCAAGCCGATCATGAAGCCCTTTGCGAACCGGAAGCCCGACGAATTTTGGTCGGACATGGAAGAGGTATTCCACCAGGATTGAACTGCGACGATCGCACTTGTGCGACAAAACGGTCATCTTAATAACGATGACCGTTTTCGTTCGCTTTCCAATTGAATGCGCGGCGCAATTCTGCTATATTGCCGATAGAGGGAAAAAGGAGGCGATCGCATGCCAACGATCACGGTATTGGGCAGCATCAATTATGACGTCGTGGCTTCGGCCCAACGGCTTCCCGTCATGGGAGAGTCGGTCGATGGCGTTCAGGTGGATTTTTTTGTCGGTGGCAAGGGCGCCAACCAGGCCGTACAGGCAGCGTGCCTCGGCGCAACGGTCCGTTTCATCGGCTGCGTCGGCGCCGATACACAGGGCGAAATCGTCCGCGCGCGCCTCGACGCCCAGGGCGTCGACGTCGAGCAACTCGTGGTCGACAAACGCCTCCGCACCGGATGCGCGTCGATCTTCGTCAATGCGCAGGGCGACAACATGCTGATCTATGCGCCCGGTGCCAACCACCACATCGCGCCCGCCCGCGTCGATGCCGCCGCCGAAACCATCCGCACGGCCGACGCGTTCATGACGCAAAACGAGATCAACGAAGATGCCATCCTGCGCGGCCTTTCCATCGCAAAGGAGGCAGGCGTGACGACGATCCTGAACCCGGCGCCCGCCCGCCCGATCGCGGCGGCGCTTTACCCTTTGATCGATTACATCACGCCCAACGAAACCGAGAGCGAAAGCTACACCGGCATCGCGCGGGCAGGGCGTTCGCTGGAGAGTTGGGCCCAGGACAACGCCGCGTGGTTTCTCGAGCGCGGCGTGCAGAACGTCTGTATCACGCTGGGCGGCGAGGGCGCGTTTTTCTCGAATGAATCCGTTTCGGTCTTCGCCGAGGCCTTCCCGATCGCGGCAGTCGATACGACGGCGGCGGGCGATTCCTTTAACGGCGGCTTCGTCTATGGACTGACGGCGGGCTTGCCACTCCGAAGCTGCCTGCACCTTGGATGCGCGTGCGGCGCGCTGTCCGCCATGCACCTCGGCGCGCAAAACTCCATCCAAAACCGCGCGGCCGTCATGTCGTTTTTGCGCGAACGCGGCGTATCGCTCTAAGCTCGCCCGCACATTGACACTCCTAGCGGCAAAGAGGCCTCCCCATGCGGGCGGCCTCTTTTCGAAGGATCAAAGGAGAACACGAGTGATGAAACATACCGTTATTTGTGCCAATCAAGGGTTGGAATCCGCGACCGAAGCGAGCAATTATCCATCGCCCGTTGCAGACAAACGTCCAAAACATGGAGGCTCGCAACGCTTGATTTGCATTATTTGTCTTCGTTCATGTCGCGCATTGCACGGCGGCGGCGAATCGTGACGGCGGTCAGCGTGGCGCAGAAGCCAAGGCCCAAGCCGGCCAGCACCATGATCTCGCTGGCGGGGTCCGCGGTTTTCGGAGCGCGGCGGTTCCGTTTGACTTTGACGGGGGCCACTGCGTCGTTTTCGTCGATCTCGTAGGGCAGGCTCGCGTCGTCGGCCGGTTCTTCCTCTTCGAGAAGCTCGGCGTCGTCAGCTTCCTCGGCTTCCTCGGGCACTTCGTCGGGCACTTCGTCGGCCACTTCGTCATCGACCGGCTCCTCTTCATAGGGGAGCTCTTCGACGGCTTCATCGTCGAGGCCTTCGGCTTCTTCGCCTTCATAGGGCAGATCGTCGCCGGACAGGTCGGCGGCTTCGTCGTAGGGAAGTTCTTCGGCGGCGTCGGACTCCAGGTTTGCCGGCAGCGGATCGCCGGACTGGACATCGAGTACTTCGGGATCGTTGTTGGAGCTTTGCAAGGGCACAGAATCGCTGGGTACGGAGGCGTTCCGCTTTTCGTCGATATTCATCGTAAACGCGATGCTGCCGTCGGTGTTGTATATCACGAGTGCACTGGCGCTCATCAGCGTCGTGGCGGCAAATACCGATGCGAATGCGAGCGTGGCAGCGAGGGGGGCTTTCTTGTTCAAGGTCATTTCCTCCTACGTATCCATCGAATCATTGTAGTATTGCATCAAAGAAAATTTTAATTCTATACTTGTCATAACATCCCATATCTGTATCATATACCAGGTAATTTATGGAGTCAATAGGATTATCTCTCTTTTTGCAGTCTTGTGGCACATTTTTACGAAAAATCGGCGCGCAGCGCGTCAAACACCAAGATGGCTCGGTTTTGCGTCGTCGTCGCGCTTCCTCTTCCTGACAAGAACCCCAAAGCAAGACGCGAAACAGCCCTCGCGAAAAAGTGGCCCGTAGGCCACCTTTTCAGGGATCGCGACGCTGCGGCATCCGCCGCTCGCCGCGATCGGAGGATGAGGGGGAGTTTTGCGTGTTTAGCACTTCGTCAAGGATGCAGGATCGGAGAGTCCAACGTGCCTTCCTCGACGCGCACCTCTTCGACGAGGACCACCGGCGGCGTGACGGGAAGGGTGGATACCGCGCTGGAAGTCGCCGGGCTGTTTGACGTGGGGATGGTGAAGACAGCCGAGCTGGCGCGCGGTCCCTTCGGCACGTAGTCATCGAGCCGGTGATCGACCGGAGCCGTTGCCGCCGAGCTCGTTTGGCTGCCGCTGACAGCGGGCAGTGCCGCGTAGGGGAAGGTGCGGCACACGCTGTCGAGCGTGACGAATCGTTTGGCGGCGTTGAAGGCCGGCGTCATCGTGATGACTTTCAGCTTGGCGTATGCGCCCGAACTCAGCGGATACATCATGGTCGAGGGCAGGGTGGACGCGTCTTCAAACTTCGCCGTGAAGGTCAGCTTGTAGGTCGTTCCGAGGTAGATCTTCGGTAGCTTCCACGTGACGAGGTTGCTGTTCGAAGCAGCCGTGCCCGCGCCGTCCAGGAATTCTTCCGGTATGACGCTCGCCAACGAGGTCACAGCGTCGCGGTTGCAGGCGTAATGTTCGTTGATCTCGTTTTCCGCGTTGCCGCCCGGCGAGACACAGAACATCTCGTAGGCGTACTTCTGGAACTGCCACCGCACCATCCGGTTCGCGTTGTTTGCCGTGACCCAGCGATAGTGGAGGGGGTATTCGTCGGGGTTGGTGTCGTTCATGTTGTTCTTGCGATACTCTTGTATGGCTTTCCAATATCCATCGAGCTTGAGGTTCATGCCCATTTGTTCGGAGAATTTGAAATAGTCGAGGTAATAGTCCTCGAAAGTCATGGCATAATGATTGACAGTTACGGGCGTCTCATCATTATAAAAGCCATCATTGTCAGTATCATGAACGTATCCATAAAGCGATGGGTTTGAACCGACGTAGTTAAATCGGTAGCTGTAAGGTGTATTCGAAATCATTTTGCCACCGAAAGAGGTGTAGGAATCTTCCCACGGCGCGACCATGCCTTGGTTGCTGGGTGCATAGGTGCCCGCAAGCGCAATGAGGTATTCGGAAACGCGGCTGTCATGCGTATTGCCCAACACACCCTCAGCACGGAGAGGGTAAGGGATCGCTACATCGGCAATTGCTGTTTTCGTGGCGTTGAGCGCACTTGCGAAAGGTTGTGTCAGGGGAGCCGTACCCGGGGTTCCGTCAAAAAATACGCTCGCTAGGGGCAGCGTCGCCCCATTGCTATAGTTGATGTAGTTCGGAGCGAGTCCTGCGCCTGATCTTCCGCCTGGATTGCCATAGCTGGCACCAGAAATCGTTTGGCCAATGGATTGTGGGAAATCCGCGTTACCGTGGGCTGTCGTCACAGCGGGATAAGCGATCTGCGTATAGGCGCGGTCGTATTTATCGGTAGCAGGACTGTTTTCGGGGGAAGACTGTAACGAGTTGAGCCATATGTCATCCGCGCCATTCGGTTTTGTCCACTGCGGGAAAGGATTGGCGTGGCTGGCCGTAGTCGACCAAAATGCGGTTCCCGGCAAGGTGCCGCCGCCCGACATGGTACGGACGCCGTAGTCGCGCGTGCGGGACGACCAAACAGGCGTGACCTGTGCGCTGCTGTCAAAGGCCGACGTGCTTTGTGTCAGACCGGAAATGGCCGCATCGATCTGTTTGCTTGCTCTTGCCTCCGTGTCGCTGCCTTTTTGCGGAAGGGTTGCGGGGGCGTCGTCCGTATCGAGTGCAATCGTCCAAATCTCGGCGTTCAGCCCGCCGTGATCTTTGATGCGTTTGTAGGTGTCACTCATGTTTTGTTCGGTCGCTTTGATGGTATAGCCATCGACCCCAATTATGCGGTCGTCGATCAACGGTACGGTTGCATCGGCGGGAGACGGGGTTGAGGGGTTCGGACCGAGCTGCAAATTGGGGCTGGCCGTCAAAGCGAACGGGTTGGTGCTGGCGTAGTTTCGTGTGGAGGGTGACCCGGTTCCGATGTCGTTGCTCGATGCGCGCACCTCGTGCGTCAAGCGCTCGACATATCGGCTGTCGATGGCATAGCGGGTTGTGGCGACGCCATACTCCTTTTCGAGATCGATCGTCGCGCTGCGGTTAAAAGTCTCCCAGATGGGCGTTTTGCTCGTGGAAGCCGTTGCCTGAATCGATGCCGGGTCGATGTAAGGCAGTTTGTCCATGGAGTCGAAGTACCACTTGTACTTGTCTTCGGAAGCCTTCAACGCCTTGGCGACGAAAATTGCTTCTTTGCGCATGGCGCTTTCGACGAGAATTTCACGCGGTTCGTCGTATGACGTGCCAGCGGGATTGAGGACTTCGCCAACCTGGTTGGCTGCACTATTGAACTCCGCCTCGTAGTCGCCGCCGGTGCTCAACAGGAACACGCATTTGCGGGCGGCTTCCTGCTGCTTGTACTTGCCGACATAGGTCGGGTCGGCGGTCGGCGTCGTGTCGAAGAAGATGTCGTAGGCGCGGGCGAGGCCCTTGGCGATGTAGCGTTGGTCGGCGCCGTCGCTTTGGGGGACGTGGCTGGTGCGGAGTTTGCCGAGGGCGGTGCGCAGGGTATCGAGATCCGCATACGAACCGGCGGCGTTGCCTTTGAGCTCGGTCAGGCGGGTGTTGTCGGTTTTCGTCTTGTTAGAGACGAAGTAATTCGCCTTCTGAACGGTGTTGCTGTAAGATTGCAAATTGCCGCTGCTGTCCAGGATGTAGGCGTCGTGATCGTAGACGACGACCCAAATGCGGGTGCGCAGTGCGCCCGTCTCGCCGTTCGGGTTGAGGGTGGGATTCAGGAAGATCTCCGATGCCGCAGCCACGCCGTCGAGGATTTGATCCCAGGCGCTCTTGATGCCGCTTGCGACACTGATGTTGCCGACGTGCTTCGAACCGTCGATGACGAAGACGATGTCGGTCGTCGGCGGCAGGACGTTGACGCTCAAGGTCATTTCGTCCTTGTAGGAGTTTGCCTCGGCGATGGGCGTGATGTATTGATGGAGCTGCACATAGCCGTCATCCCCAACCGTGAGGTTCTGAAAATTCTGTTGCGGGATCGCCAGCGCACCGGCGGTGGCGAACGAAGAAAACGCGATCGCGCCCGCCATCCCAAGTGCAAGCAAGCATTTGAACCATTTCATCGAGAGAGCACCTCCATTTGTGAATTCCAATATTAGTGAATATAAAGCAAGATATCATCCATTGCATTGTGCAAAGCCATCATATAATGGTATCATATACCAGGAATTTAATGGAGTCAATAGAATTAAATGACATTTGCAGTGGCACAGTTGTTCTATACTCTACAAGGAGCTTGCTCATGCGAATTCGTGTGCGGTTCGCTCTGCGGGCATCAAAAAACGAGCCTTCGGTTCACAAAGGCTCGTTTGGCGCACCCAAAGGGATTCGAACCCCTGGCCTATCGCTTAGGAGGCGATCGCTCTATCCACCTGAGCTATGGGTGCAAATCCGATCCGTGCACAATCGCATATCGGAATTTTCATTATAAAACGAATCTGGCAAAGATGTCAATATCGCGCTCCATGGAAAAACGCACGCGAAAAGGAGAAATACGGGAATCTCCGGCGTCGCGCCGCTTTGGAGGCATGACAACAATTGACGCGAGTTTTCTGCCCTCATCCCGGCAAACTGAAAGAAAAGCAATCGCCAGCCGCATACGAAAACGAGCATCGCGGCTTTGCCGATCTTGAAGTGAGGGCTCAACGAGATGAAAAAAAGATGGACCATTTTGCTTTGTTTGTCAGCCGTGATGGCGGCCTGTAGCGCCAAGAGCAACCCTTCGCTGCGGACACCCGACATGGAAAAGGCAGCTGACTACGCCGAAGACGTGCGCCTGCATGCGATCGAGAAACAGCATCCCCCCGAGGCAAAGGGAAGCGCCCCCGCCAAGAGCGTCAAACCATCTGGCACGGCGGATCCGGAGAAGGAAGAAGAATCCAAATCCGAGAAAGGGAAGCAGGAGAAAGAAAGACAAGAGATAGAAAAACGAGAGAAAGAAAAACGAGAGATAGAAAAACAAGAGAAAGAGAAGCAGGAAAAAGAAAAGCTGGAGAAAGAAAAGAAGGCTCAGGAGACCGCCCAAAAGCAGGCCGCCGAGAAAGCCAAGGCCGAACAGGAAAAGGCGGAAGCCGAACGCGTTGCGCAAGAAAAAGCAGCCGCGGAGAAAGCGGCGGCGGACAAAGCAGCGGCGGAACAGGCCGCGCAAGCAGCACCGCCCCCTGCGCCGCCTGCCCCGGAGGCCGGACTCGACTTCGCGAAGCTCGCGCCGAGCACGCAGATGAGTTTTGAAGAATTGACAGGGGACAGCGGCATCGACGAAGACCCCGACCAGGCCCCGCCCGCCGGAACCTATACCCTCGAAGTCGATACGGGGAACAACGTCATGATCGCGTTCGCCCAAGATGGGTCGATCGCGCGCCTCATGCGCTGCACGACCGGCAAGAGCGGCACTCGAACCCCGCACGGCGAATATCGCATCGGCCGGGAACGCAAACGCTTCGGTTACTTCGACGAGTTCGACTGCTATGCGCAATACTGGACCCAGGTCGTCGATGGCATCTTCATCCATTCCCTCCTCTACAACGAACGCGATGCCAGTTCGTTGATCCGAAGCAGCTACCGCAACATCGGACGCGCCAGCAGCCATGGTTGCATCCGTCTGACCGTCCCCGACGCGCGCTGGGTCTACCAGAACATCGCCAAGGGCACGACGATCAACATCATCGCCAAGGAGAAGGACGAGGCGTTGCGCGCCGGTTTGGCCTTGCCGCCGATCGGGAAGTGAAATCGATCCGCCGGTCATAGCATCGGCGGATTTTTGTGCCTGTTGCTAATCGTGATATTTCGGTTTAAACTATTCTTGAAGGGAGGCTAACATGGCTGATATTCTGCGTGACGAAGGGTATTTTTTCGAAGCACTCCGATTGAGCTACGCAAGGTTGGGAAACAAATGCAAGTATTATGACGCTGGTGACGAACTAATAGCTATTGATATCGCAGTTCAGATCAGGACGCTGGTTTATGATACAGAAAAATCTGTATCACTTTTATCGCGTGTCAACAAAAAAGAGTCGGATTTTTTTGACTCTTCTACTGAACACTCGGGAGGAGTCAATAATATTCTAATCACAGGGGATTTTTGCAATAACATAGTCATAGCGGATGACAATCGCGAGTTTTGCTTGGTCAGGAAATGGTTTCACGACGGAAAGGTCAAATACATTCCGCTTGGGAATAATCATGAGCGTTTTAGAAAAAAGCCGTTCGATGCTTGGTGGAAGCAGGCAATATGCCGATTTCCTTTGGGCGACGAGAAGATACAGTACGAACTGACACGCATGGACTTAATAACTATTGTTGCAAACAAGGATGGCGGAGCACATTTCGACAAAATGGTAAGTAGCAAGTTTGTGCATTATAAAAGGACAGATATATTAGGACTGACTATTAATGGTCGGTGCATAGAAACGGAAAACGTACCACTATATCCAACAATTAGACAGATTGCAAGTGAAATGCTGCAAACTCTCGGATCGATAATTAGCCAACTCTAGCAGCAAGAAACCCCCTAAGCTTAATGCCTAGGGGGTTTAAACTTGGTAGCGGCGACGGGATTCGAACCTGTGACACTTCGGGTATGAACCGAATGCTCTGGCCAACTGAGCTACGCCGCCAAAATGGTTGCGGGGGCGGGATTTGAACCACACGACCTCCGGGTTATGAGCCCGACGAGCTACCAGACTGCTCTACCCCGCGACGTACGCTGCTTTCTAGCAGCTTATTCATTATAGACGAAAGCTCTGGGGAAGTCAAGCATGATTCCACAATTTTTTTGCTGAAAATCGAAGGATGTCGGTGGGGCGTTCGCGGGGACCGTTTTGGCAAACTTTGCGAAAAAGCGGCAGAAGGCGCGGGCTTTTTCGACGCGAGTTCGACTGAATTCGCGGAAGGAAGCTTGTACACTGGGAATGCTCGCGCGCGGCGGTTGGGGGAGAAAGCCAGCATTTGCCTTCCGTCGGGGGCAGAACTGTCGATGAGGTGATGAGATGGTGAACAGCAACCCCCAATTGCAGCATACGCCGGTGGCTGTCCGACCCAAACTGCGTGTCGCGCCGATCCTCAAGGAGGTGGGAAAACAAACGGCGCTCTTCGTCGCGTTCGCCGCGATCGGGCGCGCCTCGCTGCCGGACGGACTGGCGCCCTTTGGCGCGGCGGCCTGCGCAGCGGCCTTCATTGCGGGCCTGCCCTTCGCGACGATCGCGGGTGTTTTGGCGGGCGCGGCGTCGCGCATGCAGTGGACGTCGATCGTCGCGATGTGCTGCTTTTTGGCGGGCGCATGGACGATGAAGCAGCTCTTCCACAAGTCCTTCCGGCGGATGTCGCTCTTGGCACTCTTCGTCGGCGAGGTGCTGGCCTGGCTCATCGCGCCGCACGCGTCGGCATACGAAGGGATCATGGCGGGCTTGTCGGGGGTCGCGGCGCTGCTTCTGACCCAGCTCTACTACGGCGCGTTCCGCCTACTGCAATCGTTGCGCGTCCGGAAGCTTTTGAGCGAAGAAGAGATCATCGCCCTGTGCATGCTGGCGGGCAGTGTGCTGCTCGGATTCGTCGATGTGGCGATCCTGGGCATCCTGCCGGCCTGCTGCGTGGCCGTCGCGGTGGTGGCTGCCTTGGCGTCGGTCGGCGGGGCAGGGCCGGGTGCGGCGGGCGGACTGGCACTCGGCGCGATGATCGCGGTGGGTGGGCATGCCGAGTACATGACTCTGCTCGGACTCATGGGGGTCACGGCGGGCGGCATGCACCACATGGGCAAGGTCGGCGCGGCGGCGGGGGGCATGCTGGCCGCGACGGTGCTGGTGTTTTACGGTCGATCGAGCCAGTGGATCCTCGTCAACTGCGCGATCGGCACGCTGATCTTTATGCTGGCACCGTCCAAACTCGGACAGGAGCTAGGGCGCTTCGTCAACGCATCGCTGCGCCGGGAGAGCAACCGCAAAGAATATCTCGACCGCCTGCGCCAAATGACCCAAATCCAGCTCGGCGAGTTTCAGGACGCTTTCAAGAAGATGGGTGAGGTCTTCTCGAAGCCGATCGACCTGGCAGATCCCGTCCTGTGGGACATCGAGTCCCTCAAAGGCATCTGCACCGGATGCGTAGCCGAGCGGCGCTGTTGGAGCGACATCGACAAGCTGTCGGACGAGCTGGCGACGATCCTGTCGGGTGGGGAACTGCCCTTCCGTCTCCAGCGCTGCCAGAGGCTCGAATCGCTCTGCTTGGCTGGACAAGCCCTTCTCAAGGCGGCGGCGCGCGAGAACGCTTATCGCGCCAAGGCCGAGAACTCGGCCATGTTGGCGGGCCGTCAACTTTCGGGCATTTCGGACGTCATGGCGAAAATGACGGACAAACTCAAGCGCGAAGTCAGCTACGACGACCTGCTCGAATCGCGGCTGTTGCGATCGCTCGACCTCGGCGGGATAGCAGCGAAGGACGTCGTCGCGCAGTGGGCGGGCGGGCGTCTGGCCGTGCGGATCGAAGGGAAAAGCTGCACCGGCCAATGCGAGAGCAAAATGCGGGACATCGTGACGCAGACCTGCGGGCGAAGCATGCGACTTTCTGGGAAGGAGTGCGGCGACGTATGCCGGGCCTCCTTCGAACAGTCGCGCAACTTCGAGCTCAAGGTCGGCGTTGCCCAGCGTGCCAAGGACGGCGGCCCGATCACAGGCGACACTGTGCTGACGGCGGGACTCTCCGACGCGCGGCACCTGCTCGCGATCTCGGACGGCATGGGAAGCGGTGAACGCGCCCGCAAGGAAAGCAGCGCGACGATCGCGCTTCTCCACAAGCTCTATGCGGCGGGCATCGATCGGCCGTCGGTCATGGAGGCCGTCAACCGGCTGCTCCTGCTGCGTTCGAGCGACGAAATGTATTCGACCGTCGATTCCTGCTGCGTCGATCTGATCACCGGTCGGGCCGAGATGTGCAAGCTGGGCGCGCCGGTCAGCTTCTGGATCAACCAAGACGGCGTGCACTGTCTGCAAGGGGAATCGCTGCCCGTCGGCATACTCGAACGCGCCGAACCCGACATTTTCCAGATGCAGCTCTGCGAGGGCGACTGGCTGATCCTGATGAGCGACGGCGTCGTCGATACCTTGGGCGAAGATGCTGCGCCCTTCATGGCGTCGATGACGGGCACGACACCCGAACTCTTTGCCCGACGTCTGCTCGACATGGCACAGACCCACAGCGCCATGGTGGACGCGCCGGACGACATGAGCGTCGTCGTGGCGAAAGTGGAAGGAGGTTTATTGTTATAAGAACGCCAATCAAGGGTTGAACTGTGTTTAGGCAATGATGATGGGATGATCCTTATGGTACGCGGGCGATTGATAATCGCCCCTACAGGCGCACAAACAAGGTTATAGGGATGTAGGGGCGATTA
>JAVBLF010000014.1:0-3176 GCA_031553675.1 Eubacteriales bacterium
GTCAGCCGCCGCTAGAGCGTTTATGGTGAGGGTTGAGAGGGAAGGGGGGCAATCAATCAAGATGAAGTCGTATCGCGCTCTGAGAGGCTCCAGGATACCCTTTAGAAGATGCTCTCGACCCATGCTCATGGTCTGCATGAGTGCCTCAACTCCCGATAGGTTCATGTCGCTGGGGATGAGATCGACTCCTTCTGCATTGAGCAGACATTCTTCGACCGTCGGAGTCTGCTGCTGATTCATTGCGCCTTGAAGCAGATCGCAGATGGTCAGCGGCAGATCATCCGGTTCGAAACCCAAGCTCATTGTCAGATTGGCTTGGGCGTCGATGTCCACGAGTAGGACGCGCTTGCCTTCGTTTGCGAGACCGACCCCGACGTTGAGAGTGCTGGCAGTTTTGCCAACCCCACCCTTTTGATTCGCAAAAACTATAATATTTATCATATAATGTTCTCCTGTATAATGCAATCTTATCAAATCAAGATGTAGCCGATTGATAGGCTTGACACTTGAACTCGTGATCTGCGCCTGTGTGCAGAGGGACTGTGGATCGGGGAAGTGTGTTCTTAATTGCTGTTGCATGCCTCGGAGAGATATTCTCGCTCCATGCGCTTGCTGCGTTAAGGTGAATGACCTCGACTCGTCAAATAACTCATTTAGCGAGCGCCTCGCCATCCAGCTTTCGGAGAGCGTTTAACAATTCTGAGCTAAAAGTGAAAACTGTTTTAGGTTTGGGCTTTTTATATCCCGAAACGACCCGTGGACTTGGTGTTAGTCCGAAATCAGTTAGAAGGTCTTGCCACCTCTTAAATCCAAATATTTTTAAGACGGTGGTATAGGCTGGCAGCAATTGTGGATCATGGTTATTTGCATAATAAGTTGAACCGGTATTATTATGTTCTATACAAAAATCGATTATGCGCTGTCTTACAAGCGCTCTTTGGACATCCGTATCCCAATATCCCCTAGTGGCGCGCTTATTTTCACTTACCTTTCGAGATGTCAATTTCGGGTCAAGCCCCACCGCGCGAAGCAGCCCATTCCAACTTTTGACGTTTTCGAACCACGCGAACATAGTTTCTGGAATTGGCATATGATCGGGTTTTTCAGCTTCGTACCTAAGACCCGTCCAGTGGTGCGTTTGCCACATGTCGTGGAATTGTTTTAAAATCTCGGCTCGCGTGAATTGTCGGTAGTAGAAATGGGGATCTTTGCAAATTGCCCTATTCTCTGTGTTTTCCGGCATGTTAACGCACTCCTTTGTCCTGATCGGACAAAAGGCGTTCGCTGTTGCGATCCACGTCGATCCCGAGATCCTGATCGTCGACGAAGCGTTAGCGGTGGGGGACCTGTATTTTCAAGCCAAGTGCTACCGCAAGTTCAACGAGTTCAAGGAGTCGGGCAAGACCATACTCTTCGTGACGCACGCGCTCGACAGCGTGTTGAAGTACTGCGACGCAGCACTGTTGATGCACGGCGGAGAGCTACGGATGAAGGGCACGCCGCACGACGTGATCGACGAATACAAGCAGGTGATGGCGCGGCAGCCGCACGATGTCGAAGTCTCGCCCGCCTGTCCAGCGGACGGGGAAAGCGCCTGGCAACCGCAGATCCAGGTCAACCCGGAACGTCTCGAATACGGCGACAAGGCGGCGGAGATCGTGGATTTTGGGCTCTTTGGCGCCGAAGGCGCTGTGAGCCAGTGTATCGCGCAGGGCGACGAATGCGAGATTCGCATGCGCGTGCGCGTCAACCGCCCGATCGAGGAGCTGATCTACGCCTTTACGATCAAAGACCTCATGGGCATCGAGATCAGCGGCACGAACACGCTTTACGAAGGCATCGAGCTCGAAGAAACGCCGGGCGTCTTTCGGGTGAGCTTTCGCATGCCGTGTCGGCTGGCGGCGGGTCAATACCTGATTTCGTTGGGCGTGACGAGTCAGCGCGGCACCCTCGTGCACCATCGACTCTATGACCTGATCGCCTTCGAGGTCATCGCCTCGAAACCCTGCGCCGGAGTTTTCGAGCCGGAGGCCGTCGTTCAGGTCATCGGGGAGCGCGCGGGGGAACGCGCTTTTTGAAAAAAGCTGCGCAAAAACTTTCGTATGGAAAAACGCGGCGGCTTTCATTCGCCGCTTCGCGGCAAACGAATCGGGCGTGTTGGCAACCAAAAAGAGAAAAGGAGCATGCGATGGAATCGAAAGCGAGGCTCGATCTTCGCGATTACGACGGCTTGGATCGCTACAGCGACGGCGCGATCGAGGACGAAGTTTTGGCACGGCTCGAAGCGGGGGAGACACCGCTCTCCATCTTGCGATCGGGAAACGAATGGCCGCTGCTCTACCATCTGTCGCCGGAGCGGTGGAACCTTCTGTCCTGGTACGCGTTCAGGCGCGGGGCGCGCCTGCTCGAGATCGGCGCGGGCTGGGGCGCGTTGACCGGCCTGTTTTTGGAGCGCGGCCTCGAGGTGACCGCCGTCGAGCTCTCCGAAAAGCGGAGCCGCATCAATTGGCTGCGACACCGTCGCAGCGACGCGTTGCGGATCGCCGTCGGCGCATTCGAGGCGATGCGTTTCGATGCGGATTTCGAATGCGTGACGCTGATCGGCGTGTTGGAGTACGCCGCGCATTTTGGCATGGGCGAGCAGCCATATAACGCGCTGCTCAGACGGGCAGCGGATTGCCTCCTTCCGGGCGGCACGCTTTGGATCGCGATCGAAAATCCCTTTGGGATGCAGTATTTCGCCGGTGCGCCGGAAGATCACGCGGGGCGGCCCTTTGTCTCGGTCGAGGGATATGCGCCGGGAAAGGCCGAAGATGAACCCGCCAAGACGTTTTCGAAGCGCGAATTGACGCGAATGATCGAAGCTGTGGGCTTGTCGGTCGCCGATTGCTACTATCCCATGCCCGACTACAAATTGCCGGGCTGTGTCGTCCATGCGAGTGCGGATGACCTGTTTGCGCAAGCATGTCTGCCGTCGAACCGCTTTGCCGAGGCGACGTGGCGCGGCTTCGACGAGACGCGCGCGCTGATCCATTCGGCGCATAGCGGTCTGTTCGGGGTGTTTGCGAACTCGTTTCTGATCGCGGCGCGAAAGGAGAGCCCTGCATGAAGACGCTTTTCGTCAAGCATTCGTCCTTGCGCAATCCGCGCTACTGTGTCCGGACGCTGATCGTCGA
>JAVBLF010000093.1:0-3539 GCA_031553675.1 Eubacteriales bacterium
TCTGGTGGCGATGGCTGAGAGGATCCACCCGTTCTCATTCCGAACACGGTCGTTAAGCTCTCATACGCCGAAAATACTTGGCTGGTAACGGCCCGGGAAAATAGGTAGCTGCCAGATTCCATTTCGACCCCTCGTTCGCCGACTGGCTGCGGGGGGTCGCTTTTTGTAGGCAAACATACCGGCATGCGCTATACTTAGCGTAGAGAAGGAGGGATCTACATGGTACTCTACCAAAGCCGCGGAGGAAGTACAGAGAAGGTTGCCAAAGCCATCGCTGCGGCGGCGAAGACCCGGGCCCACAACCTCAGCGCACCGTTTGACTACGCCAGCCTGCATGAAGGCGAAGTGGTCTTCGTGGGCGGGGGTGTTTACGCGGGAAAAGCCGACCCGTCGATCGTCGCCTGTCTCAAACAGTTGGCGGCGCTCGAAACGCGACCCTACGTCGCGTTGTTCGGCACATCGATGCAGCCGAACAAAGCCAGCGAAGTCATGAAAGCGGCGGCAAGAGAGGCAGATCTCGACGTTTGTCCGGAGATCTTTGATTGTCAGGGCAAGTTCTTGCTCTTCGTGCGGAGCCATCCGGACGCAAAGGATCTGCTCGACGCAACCGCATTTGCGGAGCGGGTGATTCGAAACTGAGTGAACGGCATAGATAAAGCGATCCGTCCAGGTAGGGACGGGTCGCTTTTTTAGGATCGCAATGCGATGATTGCTTCGACGAGATACACCCACAGTGGCAACGTCGCGATCGACAGCAGTGTCGATAGAAAGATGTTGGCCGCCATTTTGGGAGCGTCGGCTTTGTATTCAACCGCGAACATGGTCAAGAGCGACGCGGTGGGCAGCGCGGCGTAGACGACGGCCGTTCGATACAAGGGCAGTTCGAGCGGCCAAATCGACAGCACGCCCAGTACGACGGCAGGCGCGATGACATTTCGACCGATGACGCTCCACAACACTTGGCGATCGGACACCAGATCCTCGCGCCGGATGGCAGCGAGCGAAATGCCGCAAAGCAGCATGGCCATGGGACTGCACGCGCTTCCGATCATCTCGATGGCGGCTTCGATCGGGGCCGGAACGGAAAAGGGAAGCGCGAAGATCAAGAGCGAGATCGGTACCGACAGCACGGAAGGACTCAAAAGAGGGCGCAAACGCTGCCGCAGACGTTTGCCGCGTAAAGACGACGCGGGCTGCATGACGAACGCGGGCAAGATGTAGATCGTGGCGCGCATCGGAAAGGTGAACATCATGAACGTGAACAGAACGTCCTTGCCGTACAGCGCTTCGACGATGGGGAAACCCATGAAAGTAAAGTTGGAAAAAACCATGGCGGCGACGGCACAGCCGGCAAAAGGACTCTTCGCCGGGAAGAACAGCCGCGCGTAGAGGCTGCCGGTCATCCAGAGAATCGCCGTCACGAGAAGGGCGAGCAGCATGGCGGCCGCGCCGGTCTGAAAGGCTTCTTTCGTGAAACTGCCGCCGTTGATGACGGTGTACACCATACAGGGCAAAAGCAAATTCGAAATCAACGAAGACAGCGACGACTCGAAGCGCTCGTCAACGATCCGCTTGCGGCGAACGAAGATGCCGGCAAAGATCAAAAGGGCCATTTGAAGGGACAAAAAAACTGCGTTCATCGATCGCCTTTCTTTTTCCACACCGCCACCATTATAGCACAAGCGCGCTCCCGTGCATGAGGGCGAAAAAGCCGCGCAAACTAGAAAAACCGCTACAGAGGAGGAATCGCAGTGCAATTCAACCGGAAATGGCGCAAGGAAAGCGCGGCCAGGGAAAAGGAAGAGGGCGTACAGCGCGGCATTCGCACCGACATGGCCAACGAAGCGCTCGCCTCGATGCTGACACCGACGCCGGGCGTGCGTTCGCACGTCGACACACCCGTGGAAGGCATCGAAGTGACGCGTGTGGACGTGCTCGATGCGCGGGGCGCCAAGTCGATCGGAAAGGCAGTCGGCTGCTATGTGACGATCGACGCCCCCGACTTGATCGAAGGGGAGGTCGAATTCCAGCAGTCGCTGATCCAGGTCTTGGCGCGCGAACTCGCGTCGCTCATCGGCCCCCTTGGGGACAGGGACACCGTACTCGTCGTCGGCCTGGGGAACCGCGACGTCACGCCGGACGCGCTGGGACCCGGCGTTGTCGATCGGGTCTTGGTGTCGCGCCATGTCACGCAGTACCTGCCCGAACTCGTCGACGAAAAGGTCAAGTCGCTTTGCGCGCTGGCGCCGGGCGTTTTGGGCGTCACGGGCATCGAAACCGCCGAAGTCATACGGGGCGTGCTGGAGCACGTCAAGCCGAAAGCGCTTGTTGCCATCGATGCGCTGGCGTCGCGCTCGACCGACCGCATCAGCACGAGCATCCAGCTCAGTGACAGCGGCATCCACCCTGGCAGCGGCCTGGGCAACCGACGCATGGAACTGAGCCGCGAAACACTCGGCCTGCCCGTGATCGCCGTCGGTATCCCGACCGTCGTCCACGCCTCGACGATCTCCGAGGACGCCGTTTCGCTTCTATTGGAGGAGATGGGCGAAAAGGGCGAGGAGGACAAACTGCGGGCTTTGGTGGCGCGCATCATGAACGAGCGCATTGGCCCCCTCGTCGTTACGCCCAAGGAGATCGACAAGATCATCCAGGAGGCTTCGATGCTGATCGCCGAAGCCATCAACCTCGCCGTCCACGACGTCGAGCTTTCGGAGTTGCGGAAGCTTCTGCATTAAGGGGAGGACGCGCTTTTTGAAAAAAGCTGCGCAAAAACTTTTGGACAGCCCCGAAATGGCCGCCATGATTGTGGCGGCCGTTTCGATGTGAGGTGTTACAGGGGTGGGTGAGCGCGGTGTCGGGGGTATATGGAGGGAAGCTCTCGCATAAAGTGTAAGGTATACACAGTGCGGGAGGATACGAATGATGACAAACGGGAGCGGTCGAAGGCTGAAAAAACGCGTGGCGGTGTTCTTCATGGCGCTGGGTTTCGTCGTTGGCGGCATTGTGCTGGGCTTGACGGCGGACAGGCTTCTTTCCCTGCTCACGCCGCAAAGCCTGCTGCGCGCAGCCATGCCCATGCTGTACGGGGTGGACGTGCCGGACAACTACGAACGCATGCAAACCGAGCTGGACGCGAATGAGCATGGCGAGGGCGAAGTGCCGGATGAAGCGAAAAAAGGCAAGCCCGAGATCCAATTTGAACTGATGAATCCCGAAGAAGGGGTTTCCGATAAGATTCGCATCGAGCTGATGGGCGCGTCGCGCAACGAAACGATCGATCTGTCGGGGGAAAAGCCACGCGTGCTCATCTATCACACGCATGCAACCGAAGCGTATACACCGACGAAGCAGTTCCCCTATGATGCGTTGTTCAACGAAGAGCGCACCGATCAGAACGACCGAAACATCGTTGCGGTGGGGACAAAGCTCGCCGAGATCCTCAGCAAGGAGTACGGCATTTCGGTGCTGCACGTCACGACGAATTTCGAGCCGCCCAAGTTGGGTTACGCTTACGATCGATCGATCGTCATGATGGA
>JAVBLF010000105.1:0-14806 GCA_031553675.1 Eubacteriales bacterium
TTTCTTGGGGGCTGGAGGGTCCTAGTGCCCGTGCACTTATGGTTGGGGCCCGCCCTTGTTGGGGGGGGCCACGACGGGGCACCGCAGGTGCTCGAACGTTTCTTTGTTACTTTCTTTTCAAAGAAAGTAAAGAGACAAAGGAGGCGTATCTCATGGCAGTATTGGTATGCGGGGGCGCGGGCTACATCGGCTCCCACACAGTGGCGGCCCTGCTCGAACGCGGGGAAGAAGTCGTCGTGGCCGACAACCTGACGAAAGGGCACCGCGCGGCGCTGTTGGGTGGGACGCTTTGCGTCGGCGACATCCGAGACGCGCACTTCCTCGAAGGGGTTTTCGATCGCTTCAAAATCGAGGCCGTGATCGACTTCGCCGCCCACATCGAGGTGGGCGAGAGCATGTCCGATCCTCTGGCGTTTTACGACAACAACGTCGGCAGCGTCGTCGGCTTGCTTCGGGCCATGCGGCGGGCAGGCTGCGACAAGATCGTGTTTTCTTCGACAGCGGCGGTGTACGGGCAGCCGGAACGCGTGCCGATCCCCGAGGATCTGCCGAAGGAGCCGACAAACGCCTATGGCGCGACGAAGTGGGCGGTCGAAGGCATGCTGGGCTGGTGCGAAGGGGCGTACGGCATCCGTTCGACCTGTCTGCGCTACTTCAACGCTTGCGGCGCGCACGAGAGCGGCCGCATCGGTGAAGACCACAGCCCCGAGAGCCACCTGATCCCGCTTGTCTTGCAGGCGGCGCTCGGCAAACGGGCGTCGATCGCTGTCTTCGGCAACGACTACGACACGCCGGACGGCACCTGTGTACGCGACTACGTCCACGTCTGCGACCTGGCCGACGCGCATCTGCGGGCACTCGACCGACTGCGCGACGGCGGCGGCACGACGGCCTACAACCTCGGTTCCGGCACGGGTTTTTCGGTGCGCGAGGTGATCGAGATCGCGCGCAAAGTGACCGGGCGCGCGATTCCCTCCGTCGATGCGGAGCGGCGCGCGGGCGATCCAGCGGTTTTGATCGCGTCGAGCGACAAGATTCGGCGCGAACTGGTCTGGACGCCGCATACCGACGACATCGAGAAGATCATCGCGTCGGCCTGGAAGTGGCACGAAGCGCATCCCGACGGCTTCGAATGCTAAACGCTCGTAAAAGTGGGTGAAACGGTGTGAAGTTCTACATTCGCCAGCAGATCTTTACGATCGGCGATCGCTATGAAATCAAGGATGAGGAAGGCCGCACGCGCTACGTCGCGCGGGGACGCCTCTTCAATCTGCTCGGCGCGAAGTTCGCGATCGAGGACGAAACCGGACGCGAAGTCGCGCAGATCGAGCAAGAGATCTTTCGGCTCATGCCGCGCTATTTCGTCTACCTCGACGGTGAGCGCGAACACGCAGCCTACATCGCGAAGCGCTTTCAGTTTCTGGGCGCGCTCTTCGACATCGAGACGAAAAGCGGTCCCTTGCGCGTCGAGGGCGAGATCTTTCAGCACGAGTACGCCCTTTATCAAGGCAGTACATGTGTCGTACGCATCAGCAAAAAGTGGCTGAGCTGGGGGGATCCCTACGAGATCGACATGGCTGCCGATCAGGATCCTGCGCTCATCCTCGCCATCTGCGTCGCGATCGACCACTCGAGCCACAACGACAACAACCATTGAGCGCAACAAAAAAACGGCACGCATGAGCGATCACGCGTGCCGTTTTTTGGTTTAGCCGAGCGTCGCGTAGAGGTAGTCGTCGATGCAGTTGCCGACGCGATCTTTCAGCAGTTCTTCGGGGTCGTTTCGGAGCTTGCCGGCGCGGATGGCGTTGTATTGCAGCGGCATGTACTGGCTGATCAGCGTCAACGGGAGGGCGCGTTTTTGGAGATTGGCGATCAGAAGGTCGATCGCGGCGCGGACGGGTTCGTCGGGCAGGTAGTAGCGCGCTCGGTCGGAAAAGCTGAAAGCGCGGGCGTAGCGGAGTTCTTCTTCCGTGCCATGGTAGTGCTTCTGCCAGTGCGCGGGGGCGGCCAGCATCTCGCGTTCGAGCGCCGCGCGGAAATCGCTGGGCGCCTCGGAGGGCGCGAGGAGTTCGCGCTCCATGCTTTCAAGGGCAAAGAGCCCTTCCCGCAGCGCGAAGGTCAGCGCCGGACCGACCTTGAGGATGGCGATGCCGTCTTCGACCATCTCGCGCAGCGCTTGCGGCGTTTGGTAGTCGGTACTGTGCCCCTCAAAGACGAGCTCGGGGATCGTCTGGAGCGATTCGGTCAGGCGTTTGGCCTTCGCTCGATCGTATTCGCAAACGTCCGCGTCGCCAAACTCGACGCCCGGCTGCACGACGACGGCGATCACGCGCTGCCAAACTTCATCGCCCAGACTTTGCGCCCGGAACGCGCGCTGGAAGGCAGCGATCGTCTGCTGGCAGGCTTCGGGCGAAGTGACGGTCACGCTTTCTTCGCTCTCCTGTGCGCCGCCCGGGATGGGCACTTCACTGCCGATCACGTAGACGGGCGCTTGGGCATCGGAATGCAGGCGCTTGCGTTCGGCAAAGGCGGACTCGGCGGCATCGCAGAGGAAAGCGCCGCGTCGCGCGATCGTTTCGTCGGAGAGAGGCGCGTTCGGATCGTCGTCCAAGAGGCGCATCGAGGTGTCGATATGGATCTTTGTAAAGCCCGCGATGACGTAATCGCGCACCAGCGTTTCGGCGTAGACCATGGCTTCCGCTTCGGGCTGTTTCGATACGGTCAGCGGGCCGAGGTGGTCGCCGCCGAGGATCAGTTTGTCGTCGGGAAAATCGACGGCGCGCGCCAGATCGCGGACGTATCGGTCGAAATCGGCGGGGGTCATGCCGGTGTAGCCGCCGTTTTGATCGACCTGGTTGGCTGTCGATTCGATCAGCGCCGCAACGTTCCGC
This sequence comes from Eubacteriales bacterium, assembly GCA_031553675.1. Classification (GTDB taxonomy): domain Bacteria; phylum Bacillota; class Clostridia; order Christensenellales; family CALWSW01; genus JAVBLF01. Next base: position 2,895 of record JAVBLF010000105.1, read on the forward strand.
GCCTTGGCGCGTTCGAGTACGGCTGTGATCGCGTATGCGTTCGCCGTGCAGGCAGACATGATGCCGATGGGTCGGCCCGCTTTTTGCGCGGCGACGATGTGTGCAAGTGGGTGCATTTCGTTTTCCTCCGTGTGTCTCAATTGGCGGGGACGTAGCCCGCGTCGATCAGGCACTGCCGTCCGGCGTCGGAAAGCAGCCAATCCCGCAGCTTGGCGGCGGGGCTATCCGACGGCTCGTCCGCCCGTGTGACGACGAAAAAGTCGTTCAAAAACGGGTAACTTCCGTCGCCGATCGTCGCGTCGTTCGGGGCAACGCCGTCGATCGCGGCGAACTTCAGACCGGGCAGCGCGTACATGTTCTTCGCGTAGTAGTAGACCGAAAAGCCGATCGCGTTGGCGTCGTTCTGGTAAGAGGCCAAGTCGCGGATCAAATCGCCCATGTCGCCCGGCATCAGACCTTCGGGCGGGGCCATGGGTTCGACGTTCTTCATGACGAGCTTGCGGAACAGTGCCTGGCTGCCCGAGTCGGCGTCGCGTTGAAAGGCTGCGATCGCAGCGTCTGAACCGCCCAGCTCTTTCCACGACGTGATCTTGCCCGTGTAGATGTCGATGAGCTGGGCCGTCGTGAGGGCTTCAACGGAGTTAGCCTCGTTGATCAGGAAGACGAGTGCGTCGCGCCCAAGGGGCTGCATGTCGAGCTTGACGCCCGACGCTTCGATGCGCCGTTGCGTCTCTTCGGAGGGCTCGTAGACGATCAGGATGTCTGTTTCGCTGGACGTGAGTTGGTCGTAAGCCTGTGTGGTCGTCGTGACCGACGTGATCGACTCGGCATAATCGAGGTCGGCGCCGGTCGTCTGCGCAATGGCGGCGGCGATCAGTGGAACGCAGGCCGTCGAGCCGTCGATGCGCGGCAGTTCCGACACGTCGGCGAAGATCGTGCCTTGCGACGGGAGCGGCGTGCTGCTTGGCGAAGGTTCGTCTGCTGTCATGTCGGACGGCGACGGAGGCGTCGAAGGCAGCTCCGACGGCAAAGGGGCGGGCGGTTTGCTCGGCGACGTGCAAGCCGCCAGCAAGAGCGCGGCGAGCAGGAAGGCACTTCGTTTTGCTTTCATGGTACTCAATCCCCCTGGAACGATTGGTAGACGGATTCGGAAAAGATCCATTGATCGTCATGATCGACGTAGCCGCTGCGAGAACCCCGCACGACTTCGATCAGATCGCCGAAGTAGCCATAAGGCCGGCCGGTGATCGCGCAGAGGAAGCGGCCGTCTTCGTCGTAGAGATCCCAGTCGTAGCCGTCCCGCTTGCCAACCGGCTGTACAGCGATGACGCGATCTTCCGGATGGGTCGGGTTCAGGCGGGCCGTCTCGACGGCGTAATGGTCGTATTCGTAGCGGTAGAGCACCTTGATCTCGTTGCAGTTTTCGGGCGCGAATATCCACGCGCGCGCCTCCGGGTCGAATAGGCCGCAGACAAACGCATTCCCATTCCAGCCCCAGCAGTTCACCCAGCCGTTGCGCAAGATTTCAAAATCCGATTCGCGTGCATCCAAGAGAAATCGTGGGTCGAGAAAACGCCCCTCGCGGGTCAGGACAGCGTCATGGTCCAGCGGCCAGCCGGTTTCGTCCCACTGTCCGTCGTAAAGGGGACGGATCGTGGTCTTTCCCGCCTCCGAAAAGATGGGCACATACGTCTCGCTTTCGGCGCCGTGCCACATAAAGGGAAGCGTCGCGACCCAGCGCCCCTCCCAGTCGATCATCGTGAAGGTATCCGTGCTGCGGTTTTGCGGATCGGTGCCGGCGGAACGAACGACCGCCTTTCCCTGGTAAAAGCTTCCGGCTGCTTGGAAGCGCGGTTCGATGACGATCTGGCCCGATTCGTCGCAGAAGCCCCATGAATCGCCGACCTTGACGGCGTAGCGCCCTTCGCCGTAATGCTCGATCCCGTCGAAACGGTGGGGCAGGAGCCGTTTGCCGCTGTAGTCGTATACGCCGAAATGCCCTTCTGCGTCCGGCAGGGCCATACGCCCTTCTTCAAGGAGCACGTAATCGATAAACCCTTCGTCGTTGTCGGATGGGGGCAGGGGGTAGGCGAAGACCGGCGCGGTGTCTCCATCGTGCAGCTTTGCGAGGTCGTAGATTTGCAGCACGGCGTCGCTGCCAGTATGCGTATCGACGAAGCAAATCGCGTCGCCTTCGAGCATGTCGAAGTCGTAGTCGTTCGATGAGGTAAGCGTGAGAAGCCGCTTCCCGTCCGAAGGCCGCAGGAAGTCGATCGCGTCGTCCTGCCTGAATCCGGCGACGAGGTCCTTCGTCAGATCTGCGAACTTGTGGTAGACGAAATCCGTCACGACTTCGCCCTTCGCATTTCCAAGGGCCATGCGCTCCGACGCGTTGACTTCAAAGGCCGGATAGCGGCCCAGCACGACCGAATCGGAGAGGGGCAAAACGTTGGCTTCCGAGTACTCGAAGCCGAATACCAGCTTGCCGCTCGCGTCGATCGCCCCACAAGACGCGTTGGGAGGAGCGCCCGAACGCGTGACTCTAAAGAGGGCTGGCGTCGATTGCGTCGGTCGATCCGTCGGCTGCGTTTCGTTCGGCGGCGCGGGGGCTTTCGTCGAAGCGGCGGCGACATGCACCCCGTTCGTCTCGATCGGCTTTTGCGCCTGGTTTTCGTTCGGCTTGCTACACGCCGCGCATACAAGCAGGATCGCCGCAGCCATCCAAGCATGTCCCATGCGTTTCACGATGCCGCCTCCTATCTTCTACTTGTGGAGCATTGAAGATGCGCCCCCATAATATCACAATTTTTCCGTGCTGCACAACGGGGCCAAGCGCTCCCAAAACAGCAAAACACCCGGCGTTTGGGCTTCCGGGCGCTTTGCGTCAAAAGGCAATTTTTTGTAAACTATGCGTCGGCGTACTGGGCGCGCGGCCCGCCGATGTACTTGGGGCGGGTGCGGGCGAGAACGACGTTCGCCTCGCCGATGCGCTTGATCGTGCCGCGCACCGGTACGACGACGGGGCGCAGGTGCATGCCGATCAGCGTGTCGCCGATGTCGAGCCCTGCGTGGGCGCGGATCGTCTCGACGATGGCGGGGTCGCGCAAACCGGCGACGGCCGCCGCGCTGAGCGCACCGCCCGCCTTCCGCGCCGGAATGACGCTGACGATGTCGAGCTGGTACTTTTCGGCGCAGGATCGTTCGACGACGAGCGCGCGGTTCAGATGTTCGCAGCACTGCACGGCCAGGTAGACGCCTTCGCGCTTGCAGGGCGCTTCGAGCGCGTCAAAGAGCGCTTTGGCGACCTCTTCGTTCGACTGCGTGCCGATCTTGGCGCCGCAGACCTCGCTCGTGCTGCATCCGACGACGACGATCTCGCCGGGGCGCAAGCCCGCCATCGACAACAGCAATTCGATGCATTCACTCGCCTGATCGGCGATCGTTTTCAGTTCATGCGCTTCCACGCAGACACCTCCCAGAATCTTTCTTGTCTCATCGTAATGCGCTTTCGCGATCAAGTCAATTCGAATTGACCGGTGTAGAGTTGGTAATAGCGTCCTTTTTGTTCGAGTAGGTCATCGTGATCGCCGCGCTCGATGATCGTGCCGTCCTCCATGACCATGATGGCGTTGGCGTCGCGGACGGTCGAGAGGCGGTGGGCGATCACGAATACCGTCCGCCCACCCATGAGCGCGTCCATGCCCTTGTCGATCTGCTTTTCGGTGCGGGTGTCGATCGAGCTGGTCGCCTCGTCGAGGATGAGCACCGGCGGGCTGGCGACGGCGGCGCGCGCGATCGCGAGAAGCTGGCGCTGCCCCTGGGAAAGGTTGCCGCCATCGCCGCTGATCTCGGTGTCGTAGCCCTGTGGCAGGTGGCGGATGAAGCTGTCGGCGCTGGCGAGCTTGGCGGCGGCGTGGACTTCTTCGTCCGTCGCGTCCAGCCTGCCGTAGCGGATGTTGTCGGCGATCGTGCCGCTGAACAGGTGGGTGTCCTGGAGCACCATGATCAGCGAATGGCGCAGGTCGGCTTTTTTGATCGCGCGCACGTCGATGCCGTCGTAGGTGATCTGTCCCTCGCCGACGTCGTAAAAGCGGTTGATCAGGTTGGTGATCGTCGTCTTGCCCGCGCCGGTGCTGCCGACAAAAGCGATCTTCTGGCCCGGCTTGGCGTAAAGCGAGACGCCGTGCAGCACCTCTTTGTCCGCGGTGTAGCCGAAGTTGACGCTGTGAAAGCGGACGTCCCCGTTCAGTTCGACGAGCGTGCCGTCGGCCAGCTTCCAGGCCCAGTGCTCGCTCGGCTCGCCCTCTTTCGCGACGGTCAGGGCACCGTTGTCGTCCTTCTTCGCCCGAACGAGCGTCACCTTGCCCTCGTCGAGTTCAGGCGTTTCGTCCATCGCGGAAAAGATGCGTTCCGCGCCCGCCAGCGCCGCCAGGATGTTGTTCATCTGGTTGGTCACCTGCGAGATCGGCTGTCCAAAGAGTTTCGAAAAGGTCAGAAACGACGACAGAGATCCAATCGTAAACGAGGTGAAGATCGTCAGCAGGCCGCCGACCAGCGCTGTCAGCGCGTAGTTGACGTTGTTGAGGTTGCCCATGACGGGCATGATCACGCCCGCGAAGGACTGCGCATTCGTCGCAGCGGCGCGGTAGGACTCGTTGAGCGGCTCGAAGTCGTCGATGGCCCGCCGTTCGCGGTTGAAGACCTTCAACACCTTCTGGCCTTCCATCATCTCTTCAATGTAGCCGTTCAGCGCGGCGATCGACGCCTGCTGCTGGATGAAGTACTTGCCGCTTCGTTTGCCGATCGCCTGGGCTGTGAACACCATGATGACGAGCATCCCAAGCGTGACGAGCGTAAGCTGCCAGCTCAGGACCAGCATGACGGCGATCGAGCCGACGAACATGATCGCGCTGCTCAATAGTTGCAGTACGCTCTGCTCCAGCGCCATCTGCACGGTATCGACGTCGTTGGTGAAAAGGCTCATCAGGTCGCCGTGGGATCTTTGATCAAAGAAGCGCAACGGGAGGGTCTGCAAATGGGAAAACAGGTCGTTTCGGATGCGAAAAATGCTCTTTTGGGCGACGCGCGTCATGATCTGGGACTGCCCGAGCATGGCGACGCTGCCCAACAGGTAGACCCCGCCGAGGAAGAGTAGCCCGCGTAGCAAGCCCGCGAAATCGCCGGGCAGGATGTAGTTGTCGAGTAGCGGCTTGAGCATGTAGGTTCCGGCCAGCGACGAGGCCGTCGAAGCGAACATGAGCAGCAGCGCGATCAGGATCCGCCACTTGAAATGCAGCAGGTAGGAAAAGAGGCGGCCGAGCGTCTTTCTGGCGTTTTTGGGACGCGCGCCGGGCGGCTGCAAGGGCCCTCCCCCGCCGCCGCGATGGCGATTGCCCATGCGTTGCCCCTGCTGTGGATAGGGGCTCTTTTTTTCTTCGGGCATACTCAGATCGCCTCCTTCGCCGGCACGTCTTCGTTCTGGGAACGACTGATCTCCTGGTAAATGCGGTTGCTGGCGAGCAGTTCGTCGTGGGTGCCCATGCCCGCGTTTTTGCCGTCTTCGAGTACGAGGATGCGGTCAGCCTCCCGTACCGAGCTGATGCGCTGGGCGACGACGATGATCGTCGTGTCGTGGATCTGCTCGTGGAAGGCGCGGCGGATGCGCGATTCCGTATCGGTATCGACGGCGCTCGTGCTGTCGTCGAGGATGAGGATGCGCGGCTTTTTGATCATGGCGCGTGCGATGCAAAGGCGCTGCCGCTGTCCGCCCGACACGTTTGTACCGCCCTGCTCGATCGGGGTGTCGTAGCCCTGGGGGAAGGACGTGATAAAGTCGTGCGCCTGCGCAGCCTTGCACGCCTCGATCACCTCTTCGTCGGTCGCGTCGGGTTTGCCCCACTTGATGTTGTCGCGGATCGTGCCCGAAAAGAGCACGTTCTTTTGCAGCACGACGCCGATCCCTTCGCGGAGCGTTTCGAGCGGGACACTGCGCACATCCTGGCCGCCGACGTAGACGGCGCCCGCCGTCGCGTCGTAGAGCCGGGGGATCAGGTTGACGAGGGAGGTCTTGCCCGAGCCTGTCGAACCGACGATCGCGACGAACTCGCCGCTCTTGACGTCGAAGCTCAGGCCGGACAAAATGTCGTCTGGCGCATCCTCGCCATAATGGAAGCTAACGTTGTCAAAGCGGATGCTGCCGTCTTCGATCGCGCGGTCTGATGTGAGCGCCGTGGGGCTGTCGGTGACGGTCGCCTCGGTTTCGAGCACCTCGATGACGCGTTCGCCCGAAGCGCGCGCCCTGGCCGTGATCATGAACACCATCGACAGCATGATCAGCGACATCAGGATCTGGATGATGTAGGTCAAAAAGCTCAAGAGGCTGCCCGGCGGAAGCGTCCCGCTCCCGACGAGGATGCCGCCCCGCCAGAGCGCCGCGATCGTCGTGCCGTTGAAGATCAGCATCATCATCGGCATCGCGAGGATCATGATGCTTGTCGCGCGGATGGCGTTCGAACGATAGGCGTCGTTGGCGGTGTGGAATTTGCCTTCTTCGTGCTCCTCCCGCACGAACGCCTTGACGACGCGCATGCCGATCAGGTTTTCCTGCACGACGGTGCTCAGGCGATCGAGGCGCTTTTGCGTCTCGCGAAAGAGCGGCATGACGGCACGCATGATCAGCGCGACACCCAAGACGAGCAGGGGCAGCGAAAAGAGCAGCACCATCGACAGCTCTTTGCTGATCTGGAGTGTCATGAACAGCGACGCCGCCAGCATGATGGGCGAACGCACCATCAGGCGCAGCGTCATCATGGCCGACATCTGGATGGCGTTGACGTCGTTCGTCGTGCGCGTGACGAGCGAGGCGGTCGAAAACTTGTCGACGTTGGCGAAGGAAAACGCCTGCACTTTCGCGAAAAGCGCCTTGCGCAGGTTGTAGCCCAAGCCCTGCGAAGCACGGGACGAAAAGAATGAGTTCGACGCGCCCGCCGCGATCGCGACGATCGCGAGCAGCACCATGAGGCCGCCCATGCGCAGGATGAACTGGATGTCGCGGTTCGGTATGCCCACGTCGACGATCTGTTCCATCACGCGCGGGATCAGCACCTCGCACACGACGTCGATCACCACGCAGATCGGCCCGAGAAACGCGTATTTTTTGTAGTCACCAAAGTAACGAATGATCTTTTGATACAAATTATCCCTCCTTTATCCAAAACAAACGATGGCAAAAGCGATAATAGCAAGCGCGACGGTTAGCGGGTGAAGCCAAGACATGCGTCAGGGGCCGCTCGGCGGCGTCGCGTGAAGCGCGTGCAGGTTGGCTTCGATGCGCCGAATCGTTTCGCAGAGCGCGCGCCTCTCGTCATCGCCAATTCCGGCGAGCGCTTTTTCCTGCAAGGCGTCCATCTGGGCGCGATGTTGGTTGACGAGCGCAAAGCCTTTGTCGGTCAGCTCGATGAGATTTCGCCGCAAATCGCTCGGATCCTCCTTTTTGTGGATCAGCCCGTCGCGGTGCAATCGCTTGAGCGTGCCGGCGATCGTCGCCGGCGTCACGCGCATGGCCGCAGCCAACTCTTTTTGGTCGCGCTGCAAGCGGCCTGTTTCGTCAGCCAGCAGAAACAGCACCATGGGCAAAGGCTGTGTCTCCGCGTCCCGGTTCATGCGCATGGAAAGCGCCATAAAAAGCCGAGAGATGCGGTGCATTTGCCAGATCGGGCTGTTGGCGGCGCGCATAAAATCAGGCTCGGGCATGCCGTGGGGAAAGCAGCCTGGCCGATGTCGGGCGTGATGGTCGCATGGATCGTGGGTATCGTGAACGTCGTGCATGCTGACTCCTCTCTGCGGGCCAATTGCTTTGGACAATAAATAATTAGCTTTCCTAATTATCAGCTGCGCTATGTATTTTACGGCGAAATCGCGTTTCCGTCAAGTCCTTTTTTGCTTTCATTTCCACCAGCTTCCCCATCGGCTTCCTGATGAATTCAATTGCACAGCGTCGGCATTCTTGCTATGATGGGGTTGTGAAACCAAAGCCGTGTGTCGAAGTCGTGTGCTTTGCGCACTTGAAGCGCGTGAACCAAAGAAATGTGATATGACAAAGCAACCCGTAAGTTTCAAGTTTAACGGTAGGCGTGTGCGATTGTCGGCGCGCCTTCGTTTTGTTGGGGACTGGGCGGTCACGATGGGCGGGCGGACGATCAAGAGTTGGGTGATGGAAGAACTTGAGCGGCAGTTTAGCAGCGAAAACCCGTACTTTCGCGAGATGATCGGAAACGCCTACGACTTCCCCGCACAGATGGGGCAACCGATCAAAGTGTCTTCCACCTGGGTCGAAACGAATACCCCCCCCTATGTGTGCTTCCACGTCTTCGATGCGCTCGGGATCTGCGCGGTGCCGATGTTTCCGCTCTGGCGGAAGACGGGCAACAAGCATATCCTGCTCTTTACCGGCGACATTCGGACGCTCAAACGCAAGGAGTTTTTCCGCTACCTGATCTCGGACGGCGCCATCCTGCCGACACGGGGGCCGTATTCGCCCCAGGTCGTCGCGAAGGTGGGCTGCCACGAGTTCGGCCACGCGATCGGGCTGGGCGACCTCTACGGCGGCTGGGCGCCCTACGGCCTCTGCTACCGCCATGCCGCTTCGATCACGCCCGAAATGCCGCTGCACGACATCATGCGCACCCACTTTTGCGACGCCGATTTCTTCTCGCCCAACGACCTCGAAATGGCGCTTTTGGCCCAGGAAGAAAACGCGCCCCAAACCCACTTGATCACCGGCCCGTGGTTTCGAGGGCTGGGACATGTGTCGAAGGGCGTGCGGCTCCAAAACGTCGACGCCAACGCGCAGATCCCCCGCAAAAAGAAGCGTAGCCAGGGTTCGTGACGCCAAAGGCGCACGGATACTTCTACATACATTAATGTGAATCAAGGGTTGAACTTTGTGCAAGCAAAAATGGGAGAACCTTATGGTACGCGGGCGATTGATAATCGCCCCTACATCCCGATAACCTTGTTTGTGCGCCTGTAGGGGCGATTATCAATCGCCCGTTGCAGCAAAACAGCCTCGCGATACGTTAGGTTGGTAACCCTTGATTCGCATCATTACACTGCAAAAACCCCCTGCATCGCAGATGGGAAACGGATAAGAAGGTGATAGCATGCGTGTCTTCATGGGATACGGCATCATGGCCGCATCGCGTCCCGACAATGCTATGAAATAAAGAGAGGTTACTGGAGTGAAAAAGCCTTACGGTTTTGATACCCTGCAAATCCACGCAGGACAAGAGGTCGACCCGACGACCAAATCCCGCGCCGTCCCGATCTACCAGACGACGAGCTATGTGTTCGACGATTCGGCCCAGGGAAACGCGATCTTCAATCTCGAACAGCCGGGGAACATCTACACCCGCATCATGAACCCGACGACCGACGTACTGGAAAAGCGCCTGGCGGCCCTCGAAGGCGGCTGTGGCGCGCTGGCGGTGTCGTCGGGCATGGCGGCCATCCTCTACGCCGTGCTCAACCTCGCGCAGCCGGGCGACGAGATCGTTTCGCTCGCGACGGTCTACGGCGGCACACATACGCTCTTTCACGAGCGCCTGAAACCGCAGTACGGCATCGAGGCGCGCCTGATCGATCCGGAGGACCTCGACGGCCTCAAGACGGCGATCAACGACAAAACCCGCTTGGTCTACCTTGAAACGCTGGGCAACCCGAGCATCAACATTCCGGACTTTGACGCGATCGCCGCGATCGCGCATGCGGCGGGTGTGCCCGTCGTGGCAGACAACACCTTTGGCACGCCCTACCTGATCCAGCTCAAGGATCACGGCGTCGATTTCGCCGTCCACTCGCTGACGAAGTACATCGGCGGCCACGGCACGAGCATCGGCGGCGCGCTCGTCGATTACGGCACCTTTGACTTCAAGGGCAACCCGCGCTTTCCGCAGTACAACGAGCCGGACGAAGCCTACCACGGCTTTGTCTACGCCGACATCCAGCCGGGCGCCTTCATCACGCGGGCCCGCGTCGTCCACCTGCGCGACACGGGCGCCTGCATCAGCCCGTTCAATGCGTTTTTGCTGCTCCAGGGCATGGAGACGCTCAGTCTGCGCGTCGAGCGCCACACGCAAAACGCCCTCGCGATCGCGCAGCACCTCGAAGCGCACCCCGCCGTGACCTGGGTCAACCACCCCGGCCTCCCCAGTAGCCCCTATTACGAGCGGCAGCAGCGCTACCTGCCCAAGGGCGTAGGCGGCATCTTTACCTTTGGCGTCAAGGGCGGCAAGCAGGCTGCGATCAAGTTCATCGACAGCCTGGAACTCTTTTCGCTGCTGGCCAACGTCGCCGACGCCAAGAGCCTCGCCATCCACCCCGCCGGTACGACCCATGCGCAACTCTCCGACGAAGCGCTCGCGGCGTGCGGCGTCCTGCCCGAGATGGTGCGCCTCTCGATCGGCCTCGAAGAAGACGACGACCTCCTCGCCGACATCGATCAGGCGCTCGAGGCGTCGCAGCGCTAGGGCAACGTTGGGCTCTGCCCAGACCTGCCAAAGGGTCATCTCGCACGATGTGCTCGACCCTGTGAGTGGAACAAAAATGTTCAACTCCTGTTGAAGCTGTTCGCCTCAACCCCTTGAGAATCCCTTTCGTGAAGCGATTATCGCGACACGCCATTGAACGCGATCATTCGCTGCGATTCAAACAAAACAACGGAGGCACCATGCCTGTCAGAATTCCGAATACCTTGCCCGCGGCGACGACGCTCGCCAACGAAAACATATTTGTGATGCACGAGGATCGTGCCAGCCATCAGGACATCCGTCCGCTGCGCGTCGCGATCCTCAACCTTATGCCGACGAAAGAAGCCACCGAGACCCAGCTTCTTCGCCTGATCGGGAACTCGCCGCTCCAGGTCGAGCCGGTGCTGCTCAAGACAGCCAGCTACCAGCCCACCCACACGGACGCCGAGTACCTCGACGAATTCTACCGCACCTTCGACGAGGTCAAAAACACAAACTTCGACGGCCTGATCGTGACAGGCGCGCCGATCGAGCTCATGCCGTTCGAGGACGTCAAGTACTGGAATGAGCTCACCGAAGTGATGGACTGGGCGCAAAAGCACGTCTTTTCCAGCATGTACATCTGCTGGGGGGCACAGGCGGCGCTCTACTACAAGTACGGCATTCAAAAGTACGAATTGCCGGTCAAGCTTTCGGGCGTTTATCGGCACCGCGTCTTGGCCCAAAACGTCAAACTGCTGCGCGGCTTCGACGACGTGTTCAACGCCCCGCACAGCCGCAATACCGAAGTGCGCCGCGCCGACATCGATCGCCATCCCGAACTCGCGATCCTGGCCGAATCGGACGAGGCGGGCGTCTACCTCGTCGCCGACCAGAACATGCGGAACATCTACATCACCGGCCACAGCGAATACGACGTCGATACGCTCGAAAAAGAGTATCTCCGCGACCTCGCCGCCGGCAAGAACCCGCGCCCGCCGGAAAACTACTTCCCCGGCGGCGACGTGACGCAACGCCCCCTGATCACCTGGCGCGGCCACGCGAACCTGCTTTTTTCGAACTGGCTCAACTACTGCGTCTACCAGGAAACCCCCTTCGACATTTCGAGCATCGGCTAAACAACACACACGAAGCCCCCTGTTGCAAATCAACAGAGGGCTTTTTTTGTATCACAAAAAATGGGAGCAAAGATAGGGTTTCCAAAGGGGCTTGCCCCTTTGGTCGGGGGCTTGGGGGACAAAGTCCCCCAAAAGCGTCACTCCACGAAACCCGGCGTCGAGAGATAGCGCTCGCCGGAGTCGGGCAGGACGACGACGAGCGTTTTGCCCTCGAAGTCGGGGCGGGCGGCGACGGTGCAGGCGGCTTGCAGCGCCGCGCCCGAACTGA
>JAVBLF010000075.1:0-4875 GCA_031553675.1 Eubacteriales bacterium
TCGAAGTCGCCCGACCGGGCATACGCGTAAGCGACGAGTGCCCAGGGCGCATCGCCGGCTCTCAGCTCGATCCAATCGGGCTGTTCGCGGCTGAACTGCTGGAGGAGCGTGCGGTTGCGGTCGGAGTCGGCATCGATCAAGCCCAGCATGCCGGGGAAGAGCTGGCTGCTCGCGCCGGGGTAGATGTCGTACCAATCGCCATACTCTTTGCCGCGGACATTGGCTTCAACGGAGTATTTTTGCAGGTCTTCTGACCAGAACTGTTGCTCGATGCCCTGCATGATCGCTTGGGAGCGCGACGCGCTTTGTTCGGCGAGAGCAGTTTCCCCCAGGACGTTCCAGAAAAGCCACGCAGCGCTTTCCAGGCCGACCGCGGCCTCGGCGTTGTCCATCAGGTACTTGACGGGGTAGTTGACTTTGCTGAAGGTCAGGCCTTCGTCCATCGTCGCGATGAGCGCGCCGTAGATCTGCTTGATATCGCCTGCGTGGGCAGCGATGAATTCTCTGTCGTTCGACTTTTCACAGTAGGTGCGAAGCACGGTGAGCATGGTTCCGGCGTAAGCGTCGGAGGAATCGTAGTCGTATTTCGGCGTTTCGATCAGCGTAACGGGGTCAAACGCGAAATCGTAGATCGTGCCGGTGACGCCGAGGTGGTCGGGCGTGTGGTTCATGTTGCGGAAAAACCATTCGATGTGGCGCTTGACGACATCAAATCGCTGCCCCGCATCCAGGAGCCCCATACAGGCATGGGCAGCAAAATAGGGGTTGATCGTGTTTTCGAGCCAGTGCGCGTTATCATACATGGCGATCGCACCGGACGGAAGCTGGCGGTTGACGATCGTATCGCACTGCGCCTGAATGAAGCGGTCGTAGAAGGTCACGTCGGGCATGGGTATTTCCATAAAAGTCAGGCTGGACGGGTCTGCTGGCGTCGCGATGGGCGTCACTGTCTGCGCGGGCGTATCCGCTATCGAAAACGAGGTCGATGAAGCGATCATGCTGGCGGCCAGCAGAAGGCTGGATATTTTGAGCATTGTGAGTAGCATCCTCCTTGGCGTTCGTTGCTTGGGCGATATCGTTCCATAAATTGCATATATTCCCAGTTGGTTGTCCTGGGAACAGTATACCTTTATTTGCAGATTATGGCAATCGTTTTTTCTGATTTCGGCCGCTTTTTTTTGCAAAATCGCAAAATATCGACGCTTTTCTATACAGAGTATTCACCACCATCGGCAGCAATGCCGATCGATCCTTTCACAGCATATAAAAAAGTGCCCGCGGTGGGCACTTTTTCTGTAAGGGAGAATGCTGAGGCAGGTTCGCAGATGCGGCGATTTCACATCTCCGCTTTCTCGTTTAGTGGATGGTCATGAGCAGCTGTCCCGCCTTGATGGCCTTCCCTTCCTCGACGAGGATCTCTTCGACCACGCCGTCGATGTTGGCGACGATGCTGGTCTCCATCTTCATGGCTTCGACGATCAGGAGCACCTGGTTCTTCTGCACGCGGTCCCCCTTCTTGACTTGGATCTGGCTGACCATGCCGGGGATCGGCGCGCCGACCTGGGTAAGATCGGTGGGGTCAGCCATCGTGACGGTCTCGACCGACGCCTTGGCGCTGTGGTCGGGGATGGAGACTTCGCGGCGGATGCCGTTGAGCTGGAACATGACGTTGATCGTGCCGTCGGCATTGCGGTCCCCCTTGCCCAGGTATTTGATGACGAGGGTTTTGCCATCCTCAATTTCGACGCGGTTCGTCTCGCCCTCAGCCAGGCCGTGGAAGAAGACGTGGCTGCCAAGGCGGGTGATGTATCCGTATTCCTGTTTCGTCTTCAGGTAGTCCTCGACGACCTTGGGGTAAAAGCACCAACTGATGGCGGTCTTGTCGTCGATGTCTTCGGCGAATTTCGCGAGATGTGCCTTGACGGATTCGAGATCGACGGGGGGCAGCATTTCGCCGGGGCGGCCCTCGACGGGGGCTTCGCCTTTGAGGACGACTTCCTGCAAATCCTTGGGGAAGCCCCAGGACGGCTGGCCCATCATGCCTTTCATGTAGCTGACGAGTGAATCCGGAAAGGTGAGCGTCTTGCCGCGCTCGACGATGTTCTCGGGCGTGAGGTCGTTTTGCACCATAAAGATCGCGAGGTCGCCGACCATTTTCGACGAAGGTGTGACCTTGACGATGCCTCCCATCATGTCGTTGACGGTCTTGTACATCCGCTTGACCTCGCCGAAGCGCCCACCCAAGCCGAGGCTTTCGACCTGGGGGCGGAGGTTGGTGTACTGGCCGCCGGGGATCTCGTACTGGTAGATGTCGGTCGCCGGGTATTTGATGCCGCCCTCGAAGGTCTGGTAGCGTTCGCGCACGTCGCTCCAATAGTCGGAGAGCGCCTGGATGGAAGGCAGGTCGAAACCAGTGTCGCGTTCCTGGCCCTGCATCGCGGCGACGAGAGAATCCATGGACGGTTGGCTCGTGCCGGTCGCGAGGCTGGCGATCGCGACGTCAGCGATATCAACGCCCGCTTCGGCTGCCATGAGCAGCGCCGCGATCTGGTTGCCGCTCGTGTCATGGGTGTGGAGGTGGATCGGGATGCCGATTTCCTGCTTGAGCGCTTTGACGAGCTGGACAGCGGCATAGGGCTTGAGTAGGCCCGCCATGTCCTTGATGCACAGCAGGTGCGCCCCCCGCTCCTCGAGCTGTTTCGCGAGGCCGACGTAGTAGCTCAGCGTCCACTTGTCTTCCCGGGGGTCGCTGAGGTCGCCTGTGTAGCAGATCGTCGCCTCGGCGAGTTTGCCGGTCTTGCACACTTCATCGAGCGCGATCTCCATGCCGGGGATCCAGTTGAGCGAATCGAAGACGCGGAAGACGTCGATGCCGCTCTGGGCTGCCTCACGGATGAAGGCGCGGATGAGGTTGTCGGGGTAGTTCGTGTAGCCGACGGCGTTGGCCCCGCGCAGCAGCATCTGGAAAGGGATGTTCGGGATGCGGGCGCGCAGGGCTTCGAGGCGATCCCAGGGCGATTCTTTCAAGAATCGGTAGGCGACGTCGAAGGTCGCCCCACCCCACATTTCGAGCGAGAATGCATCCGCCAGGATGTGTGCCGTCGCGTCGGCACACTTGAGCATGTCGCGGGTGCGCAGGCGGGTGGCGAGCAGGCTCTGGTGGGCGTCGCGCAAGGTCGTGTCGGTCAGCAGGAGCTTTTTCTGGGCGAGCACCCAATCGCGCACGGCTTCGGGGCCGTTTTCGTCGAGCATCTGCTTGATGCCGCGCGGTGGATCCCCTTGGACCGGCGGGATGCGCGGAGGCTCGTAACGGTACTGTCCGGCCGTCGGATCGTTGACGACGATGTTGCCGATGTACTTGAGCATCTTGGTGGCGCGGTCCTGGGACTCCTCAAAGCGGAAGAGCTCGGGCGTTTCGTCGATGAACTTGTTGTGGCAGCTTCCGGCCAAAAAAGCGGGGTGTTTGAGTATGTTGCCGATGAAGCCGATGTTCGTCTTGACGCCGCGCACGCGCGTTTCGGAGAGCATACGGATGGCCTTGTTGGTCGCGCCCTCAAAGGTGTTGTCGTGGGTCGTGATCTTGACGAGCAGGCTGTCGTAAAAGGGTGAGATCGTCGCGCCGACGTAGATGTTGCCGCCGTCGAGGCGCACGCCGTAGCCGCCGCCGGTGCGGTAGGCCGTGATCGTGCCGGTGTCGGGCGCAAAGTTGTTTTTGGGATCCTCGGTCGTGATGCGGCACTGGATCGCGTAGCCGCGGCGGGTGACGTCGTCCTGTCGGCCGATGCCGATGGCCGGCGTCGAAAGCAGCTCGCCCTGCGCGATCAGGATCTGCGCGCGCACGATGTCGATGCCCGTGACCATTTCGGTGACGGTGTGCTCGACCTGGATGCGAGGGTTCATTTCGATAAAGTAATGCGTGCCGTTTTGATCGACCAAGAATTCGACCGTGCCAGCACTGATGTAGCCGACTTCCTTTGCAATCTTGACGGCGTCGGCGCAGATGGCCGCGCGCGTCTCTTCGGGCAGGCTGAACGCCGGTGTGAATTCGACGACTTTTTGGTAGCGGCGCTGGAGGGAACAGTCGCGCTCAAAGAGGTGGACGACGTTCCCCGCCGCGTCGGCGAGGATCTGCACCTCGATGTGCTTGGGCTCGACGAGGTAGCGCTCCATGAAGATATCGCCGCAACCGAAGGCTTTGAGCGCTTCGCTCTGCACGAGGCCAAACGACGCGCGCACTTCGTCGGCGTCGTCGCAGCGCCGCATACCGCGCCCACCACCGCCAGCCGTCGCTTTGAGGATGATCGGATAGCCGTAGGATTCCGCCCGCGCGACGGCGTCTTCTGTATCGAGAAGCGGTTCTTTCGAACCCGGGATCGTCGCGACGCCGCAGCGCTGGGCAATCTGCTTGGCGCTGAGTTTGTCGCCCATCATCGCCAGCACGCTCGAAGGCGGCCCGATGAAGGTGATGCCGTTTTCTTCACAGGCGCGAGCAAACTCGGCGTTCTCGGACAAGAAGCCATAGCCCGGATGGATGGCATCGACGCCGTGCTTTTTGGCGATCTCGATCATCAGGTGGATGTCGAGATAGGCGCCCAGCGGGCTTTTGTGTTCCCCGATCAGGTAGGATTCGTCGGCTTTGACGCGAAAAAGGTTGAATTCGTCCTCTTTCGAATAGACGGCGACGGTGTTCAGACTCAGGTCATGACAGGCACGGAAGATGCGGATCGCGATTTCACCTCGGTTGGCGACCATCACCTTCGTGATCGGCCGCCCATGCAAGTGCGCCATATCTTTCACCTCAAATGTTTCGTTCTCCTTCGCCCAGATGACGGGCAAACTGAAAAGCGGCGGTACGCGCCGCCCCATCGTTTCGTA
>JAVBLF010000092.1:0-6744 GCA_031553675.1 Eubacteriales bacterium
ATTTTCGCTATAATGGCGGAAGTAAGCAACGCATCCGAAGGAGGCATGTATGGTTTCGCACGCATATCGCACCCACCGCTCGCTCGCACGGATCACGGCCTTTGTCACCCTCTTGTTGCTCGTCGTGGGAAGTCTTTCCGCGGGGGCAGCCGATCGTCCTTTTTATGTGTACTACAATGAATCCGATCGGCTGTATCGGGTTCGAACGGACAACGGACAAATCGAGCTCGTTGTCAAGTCGGCGCACGCTTACCTCCGAGGATCCCGCGCGGGGAAATACCTCGTGTGCTGGAGCGATTCCCATCCCGGCGGCGGACGGGAAACCGGCACCGTTCACCGTTTTGCCATGGACGGCAGCCTGCAAGCGACGAAGGGCAGCATCTCCTCGGTCTACGAGTTCAGCACGAAGGGCGACTCGATCTACTTCGTGGCCAAGCCGCCCAAGCCCTCCGAAACCCTTGCGATCTACCGCATGCCTTCCGGATATACGAAGCCGGAACGCGACGGGAATTATCAGGATTCACTGCCACCGATCGCCGATGGGATCGACAAGAGGTTCACCAACTTTGAATTCATCGACGGCAAGATCTTCTATACGGCGCTGCGCAACGGGAGCGAACACTGGATAGCCTGCAAATCGGAAAACGGAACTGGCAATGTGACATGGATTTGCAAGGGCGCCTTTTCGAATTCGTACAAGCAGTGGATCGTCGAGACGTCCGACTTCATCTACATGCTCGTCAACACTGACCCAACTGAAACACAGTATTCGACCTCGTGCATGGTGCTCTACAAAGTGCCTCGCAAGGGCGGGAAGGCCGTGGCGCTCAACGCGAAAAAACCGCTCGACGTCAACGCCGTGTATTCCGGACGCTGGGCGGACGATGTTTACGTCTACAACAACGGCATCAAGGACGCCATCAGCCGGCAAGACGGCATTCGCGGCTGGAACTTCGACAACGCCGTCGGCTACGCGCTCGATCTAGCGGGACGGCGCATCAAGATCTCCGACGACGGCGTGATCGAAATGGCCAGGATCGGCGCGAACCAGTATGTCTACTGCGATGGTTACGGCGATGTCTACACCTGCACGATCAAGGGCGGAAAGGTGTCGGAGAAGAAAAAGCGCAAAGGGGCCAGCGAGATCTTCTATGTCCGCAACCTGAAGTCGGGCGGAAAGCGCAAATCGACGCTCATGGCGGGATACAAAGGGACTTACCTGCTGAACGCCGACATGACGATCAAGAAATTGATCGGCGTCGAGTGGGAAACCGTCTTCCTTTTCGACGACATGGACGGCTATCTCTACACGAACGCTGGCGATAAGAACAGGCTTTACTACCTCAGCTCGAACGGCAAAGCGCGCGCGCTGACCCAGGCCAAACCCAAAGCGGTGCTCTACGTCGAGCCGGTGAAATAGCGAATTCTTTGGGCTTTGGGCAGACATAACCGGTTCTCGCAGGGAGAGCCGGTTTTCGTGTGCGTGGACGGTTGTTTACGCATTTTTAACCTTTGCCGTCCCGCCAGTTTACCCTTCCATGCTATACTGAGAAATGAGCATGTGCAGGGGAGGATGGGAACGATGACGATCAAGCGGCGGATCTTCGTATCCAACATCCTGATGATCGTCGTGCCGGTGTTGTTGCTTGCCCTGTTCGCTTTTTTGATGTGGCTGATCTCGATCGGGCGGATCGGCCTTTATGGCGGCCGCGACCTGTCGCATCGGCAGATCCTGTCGGCGGTGAAGGGCATCGAACGAAAATTCAGCCAATGGGACGGCGACGCCGCATCGCTGCAAAGCGAGATCGATGTTCTGAACGCAGAGCTCAACAAAATTCACGTGGCGGTGTCCATCATACCGAACGGCGCCGCTTCGCACAGCGAAGCGATCGACAACGCCGTCGCCCAGTTGATCGGGGCCGCAGACGAAGAAGGCGCGCCGGAGAGCGTGCAGATCTCGATCAGCATGCACGACATGAACGGCTTTACGCTCGTGATTGCCTCGGATGAGTCCGATGGCGGCGATGAGGAGCCGGACGGCCTGTTCAAACCGGGCATCACGCTATTGGTCGCCGTCATCGCGATCATCATGGTGACGAACGCAGTCTTAACGGGCATCATGTACCGGCACATCATCGAACCGCTGAACACGCTGGTGGACGGCGTTCACCAGATCCGCGACGGCAACCTGCTCTTCCGGATTGCGTACACGACCCAGGACGAATTTGCGCCGATATGCAACGACTTCAACGTCATGGCCGAGCGGCTCTACGAGATGGTGCGCACGCGGCAAAAGGACGAGGAGAGCCGCAAAGAGTTGATCGCGGGGATTTCGCACGACCTGCGCACCCCTCTTACGGCCATCAAGGCCTACGTCGAAGGGATCGAAAAGGGCGTGGCCTCGACGCCGGCGCTGAAAAAAAAATACATCGACACCATCAAGGGCAAGACCGAGGACTTGGCGCACATCATCGACCAACTTTTTTTATTCTCCAAGCTCGACCTCGAAGAATTCCCGCTCTTGATCGAGCCGATTCGCTTGGACGAGATGATCGGGAACTTGCTTGACGAAATCGGCGAGGAATATGCAAAAAAAGGGCTTGTGATCGCGTGGTCTGGGACGAGCGAAGCCGTGACGATCCGCGCCGATCGACAGTGGCTGCGCAACGTCGTCGTCAACGTCGCGGAAAACAGCGTACAGTACAAGAATAAGGCGATGGGGCATATGCGCGTGAGCCTCCGCGCGGACGACGATGTGGCGGTGCTCCGCATGGAGGACGACGGGCCCGGCGTGCCGCCGCAGACCCTCCGCAGCCTCTTCGACGTCTTTTACCGCAGCGATCCGGCGCGCAACGCCAAGGGCAGTGGTTTGGGGCTCGCGATCGCCGCCAAGGTTATGCGAAAGATGGGCGGGCGCATCTGGGCGGAAAACGCGGGCGCAGCGGGCGGCCTGGCCGTCGTGCTGTCGTTTCCCGCCGTGTGAGGGTGAATGGATGAAACGGATATTGATCGTCGAAGACGACATCGCGATCGCCGAGATCGAACGCGACTTTTTGGAAATCAGCGGCTACGAGGTCGTGCTCCGAACCGACGGGGTGTCGGGCATGGAGGAGGCGCTCAGCGGCGCGTATGCGCTGATCCTGCTCGATCTCATGCTGCCGGGGGTCAACGGCTACGACATCTGCCGACAGATCCGAGACAAAGTGAAAGTGCCGCTGATCATGGTGACGGCGCGTTCGGAGGACGTCGATAAGGTGCGCGGGCTTGGATTGGGGGCGGACGACTACATCTCGAAGCCCTTTTCGCCGACGGAGCTCGTCGCTCGCGTCAAAGCCCACATCGCCCAGTACGAGCGCTTGACAGCGGTCGCAGGCGGCGGCGCGGAGCGCGTGATCGCACACGGGACGATATCGCTCAACCCGAATTCGCGGCGGGTCGAGGTCGGCGGACGCGAGATCGGGCTCAAAAACAAGGAATACGAATTGCTGTTCTATTTGATCTCGAATCCCGATGTCGTGTTCAGCAAGGAGCAACTCTACGAGCGCATATGGGGGATGGACGCCTTCGGCGATACGAAGACGGTGGCGGTCCACATCAATCGCCTGCGCGAGAAGATCGAAAAAGACCCGCAGAATCCCAGCTACATCCAGACCGTCTGGGGCGCGGGCTATCGGTTCAAAGTGTAAAGGGCGCGGCGCGACAGACTTGACGCCCCCCGCTGCGTCTGCTAAGATGGATACAAATGACGGATGGGAGATGGAAGGATGCGCAATTTTTCTTGCTAACCCAGTGTGAAAGCCCGGGCGACCCTCGTTTTGTGGTGCGCTCCGTGGCTGGCAAGAAAGTTGCTCATTCCACCACATGGCGTTCTCCGCGCGAATCTGTGTCCCGTGACGCAGTGCGGCGCGTTTGATTTGGCAAACGGTGGTCATGCAGGAAGCGATTTTCTTGCATGGCTTTTTTGTTTGTCAGGAGGGATGTCCATGTCTCTGATCAAAGTGACGAATTTGACCTTTGCCTATGAGGGCAGCTACGACGACGTGTTCACGAATGTGTCGTTTCAGATCGATACCGACTGGAAGTTGGGCTTCACAGGGCGCAACGGCCGCGGCAAGACGACGTTTTTGCAGCTCTTGATGGGCAAATACAGCTACCAGGGCAGCATCGCGGCGTCGGTGGATTTCGCCTACTTCCCTTTCGAAGTCGCAGACCCCAGCCGAAGCGCGCTCGAGGTTGCCGAGGCGATCTGCCCCGATCTTCAGCTTTGGGCGCTGGAAAGGGAGCTTTCGCTGCTCGATTGGCCGCTCGACCGGCTCGACCAGCGCTATGACACGCTTTCGAGCGGTGAGCAGACCAAGTTGCTTCTCGCGACGCTTTTTTGCAAAGAGAACGCGTTTTTGCTAATCGACGAACCGACCAACCACCTCGACGCCGAGGCGCGGCGGATCTGTGGCGACTACCTCGCAGGGAAGCGCGGCTTCATCCTCGTCTCGCACGATCGTCGTTTTCTCGATGCAAGCGTCGATCACATCCTGTCGATCAACAAGGCGAACATCGAGATCCAGAAGGGGAACTTTTCTTCCTGGTGGGAAAACAAGAGGCGGCAAGACGAGGCGGAATTCGCGGAGAACGAAAAGCTCAAAAAGGACATCAAGCGGCTCGAAGAGGCGGCCCAGCGGACGTCGCGCTGGTCGGACGCCGTCGAAGCGACGAAGATCGGGCAGCGCACGGCCGGGCTTAAGCCCGATCGCGGCGCAATTGGGCACAAGGCGGCCAAAATGATGAAGCGCTCCAAGTCGATCGAAGCGCGGCAACAGGCGGCGATCGAGGAAAAAGAAGGGCTTCTGAAGAACATCGACTACGCGTCGAGCCTCAAGATCAGCCCGATCGCGCACCCGAACCGGCGGCTTGTCCACTTTCAGGACGTGTCGATTCGCTACGGCGAGGTCGTGGCCTGCCGCGACGTGCGCTTTTCGATCGAGCAAGGGGATCGCGTCGCGATCGTCGGGCGGAATGGCAGCGGCAAGTCGAGCCTCCTCAAGTGCATCGTCGGCGAAGACATCGACGCGTCGGGCGAAATTTCGATCGCGAGCCGCCTGGTGACGAGCTATGTCGCGCAGGACACGTCGTTTTTGACGGGGAATTTGCGCGCCTATGCCAAAGACGCCGGGATCGACGAGAGCTTGTTCAAGACGATCCTGCGCAAACTCGATTTTCAGCGCGCGCAATTTGACATCGATATGAAGGGGTTTTCGGAAGGGCAAAAAAAGAAGGTATTGATCGCGCGGAGCCTCTGCGAAAAGGCGCATCTCTACGTTTGGGACGAACCGCTCAACTTCATCGACGTGCTTTCCCGCATGCAGATCGAGGAATTGCTGTGCGCGCACCAGCCGACGATGGTCTTCGTCGAACACGACGCGTCCTTTGTCGACGCCATCGCGACGAAACGCGTGCTATTGCCGTGAGGCGGGGCGGGCGTGGTCCTCGACGGCTTTTCGGATCTCGTCCATGTGTTCGAGCGTCCAATGCAGGCAGCGTATCTGGTGCTGCATGTAGAAGAGATACTCGTAGGGGTTGAGCGACATGTCCTCGAAATAGGCGCGCGAACACCAGAGCACCAGGTAGAGATTACCGGCGACGAGCATATTCGGAAGCGCCCGGATCTCGGCGTCGTTCAGTGGGCCGAGCGATCCGCCATGCACAGCCATGCTCTCGTCGTATGCGGCGAGGAAGTCGCGCAGACGGTCGAGGTAAAGCAGGCCATCCGACTCGGTCAGCCAGGAAGCGAAGAAGTAAACGCAGCCCAAGCCGAGTTCGAAGACGCGGATGTCAACTTTGGCCCAATCGAAGTCGAAGATGCCGACAGCCCGGCCATCCGGAGCGTATTTGACGTTGCCGGGGTGGAAGTCGCACTGGATCGGGTTGATCGGCAGGGCGGCCACGTCGTCCGGCGGGAGGGAAAAGGACTTGCAAATCGCCTGGAGTTCCGGGAGGACGCGCGCGAAATAGGCGGTATAGACGTTGCGGACGCCCGCCTCTTCTGTGCCCTTCACGTAGCCGGCAAAGACCTCGGGCAGCTTTGGGATCAGTTCGAGGATGGGGGCTTCATTGCGTTTCCAGCCTTGTGCATCGAAGTTGGACACCGAGCCGTGAAAGCGCGCGATGACGTCGGCCACGCTCAGATAGGCGATGGGAGGCAGTTCGTTTTCCACCCAGTTGTAGAGGTCTTCCCCTTCGAGAAAGTTATAAACAGAAAAGTAATAGGGCAGCTCAATGCCGTCGACTTCTTGCATGAGCGTCTGGTAGGTCAGGCCGTTTTTGCCCAGGATGGGGCTGGCTCCGAAGGGAAAACCGTTGTCGCGCGCGTGGATCAACAGGTTGTGTTCGAGCAGCATTTCGCTCTTGTCTTTGTTCTTGGCATATTTGCGGACGAACCAGAGTTTGTGTTCGCCGTCCTTTTCTACCGTGACGCCAAAACTCCGGTTGATGTAGCCGTTGAAGAATTCGCGGATCTCGACGACTTTGCCGATCTCGTAGAACTTTTCGACGACGGTCAGGATCTGGTTGTAAAGAAAGCCTTGGTAGATCGTTTCCTGAAGGGCGAGCACTTCGTTTTGCAGCTGGATCGATTTGTAGATCATGCGGCGGGTCAGTTTCGCGTCGAGGTATTCAAGTGGTTTGCTGTTGCTTTTGTCTGCCATCGGATGCTCCTTTCCATGGCGGTCGGTAGAAGGGCGGTATTAG
>JAVBLF010000114.1:0-27208 GCA_031553675.1 Eubacteriales bacterium
GGCATCTATCCGGCAAATATTCCGCTCTGCCGCGTCAGCGCCTCCTAGCAGAATTTCTTCGATTATGCGTCGTCGGCGCTTCCTTGCATAACGAAAGATTTGCTCGGATACCTCCCGAAAGCGGGTTTCCGGACGGGTCTATTGCCGTCCCAACACACATATAGTGTGGTAAGTGACGAATGGAACAAGCTCCGCACGGGCGGAGGCACAAAGGAGGAAACGTCGTGAACCGAAACGCCTGGCAGACCGATCTTCTGCCGCTCTTTCCCAAAGCCATCGCCGATTCGCTGCGCAAGATGAGCGCCGAAGACGCCAACT
This sequence comes from Eubacteriales bacterium, assembly GCA_031553675.1. Classification (GTDB taxonomy): domain Bacteria; phylum Bacillota; class Clostridia; order Christensenellales; family CALWSW01; genus JAVBLF01. The sequence goes on from JAVBLF010000114.1 coordinate 319, forward strand.
CGATCGAAGAAATACGCCTTCGCGTCGGCCGCCCCGTACAGGCGATCGGCTCGAACTGGGAACGCTTTTTTAACGGCAACGGCGCGTGCGATCTCGCCGAGGCCGATCTCATCTTGCAAGCCGAAGACTGCGCATTGCTGCTCGACAGCATTGCCTTTCACTCGATTTACGCCATGGAAGAAGAACTCCGCCGCGGCTGCATCACCTTGCCCGGCGGCTACCGCGTCGGCCTGTCCGGCCGCGCCGTGCTGTCGGCGGGACGGATGGAACGTCTCAGCGGCTGCACTTTCTTCAGCTTCCGCATCGCCCGCGAACAGCGTGGCTGCGCCGAAACGCTGCTGCCCGTCCTGCTCAACAACAACCGGCCCCTCAGCACGCTGATCCTCTCGCCGCCCGGCTGCGGCAAGACGACTTACTTACGCGACATCGCCCGCCTGCTCGCCGACGGCGGCCACGGCTGGGACGCGCAAAAGGTCTGCATCGCCGACGAACGAAGCGAGATCGCCGGATGTTGCGGGGGCGTGCCGCAAAACGATGTTGGGCTGCGCTGCGACGTGCTCGACGGCTGCCCCAAAGCCGAAGCTATGGAAATCCTCCTCCGCGCCCTCTCGCCGAACGTGTTGATCACCGACGAGATCGGCCGCGAAGACGACTTCTACGCACTCCAGGAGGCCGCAAACGCCGGCGTTGTCATCATGGCAAGTGCACACGCCGGCGGCCTTCCGGACCTTCGCCGCCGCCCCCTCCTTCGCCGCGTCTACGATGCCGACATCTTTGAACGCTACGTCTTCCTGGGACGCATCCGCGGACCGGGCAGCATCATCGGGATCTACGACGCCGCGCTCAACGCCATGCGTTCCGGCGGGAGGCGTTGACCATGCGCATCGCCCTCTTGTTGGTGCTGGGCGGACTTTGCACCCTGCTCGGCCACACTGCCGCCGAAGCCCTTCGCCAGCGCGCCCGCACCCTGGCGGCGCTCGCCGAATCGCTCGCCCGCCTGCGGATCGAGATCGGCTTTTCCGCCACGCCGCTCGAAAGCGCCGCGCGTCGCGTCGCACACGGCGAAGTCGAACTCTTCTGGAACGCTTTCGCCGACTGCCTCGCCGACGGCTTGGACGCCGCGCAAGCCTTTGCGCAAACCCAGCTCGACGGCCAGGCCGATTGGGGCGAGCGCGCCGAAGCGATCTTCGCCGACTTTGCGGGCGGCCTCGGCAAAAGCGACCGCCAAAGCCAGTGCGCCCGCATTGACGAAACCCTGCTCCGATTGCGGCGCGAAACCGAAGCCTCTGAAACCAAAGCCCGGGAGAGCGGAAAACTCCGCTTCAGCCTGGGCGTCATGGCCGGTATGGCCCTGATCATCGTTCTGCTGTAGACCGCGAGGTGAAACATGGGCGTGGATTTGATCTTCCGCATCGCCGCCATCGGGATCATGGTGGCCGTTCTCGTGCAGGTTTTGAAGCAAACCGGACGCGACGACATCGCGACCCTCGCCTCGCTCGCTGGGCTGATCGTCGTGCTCCTCCTCGTCGTCGAGCAGCTCGGCGCTTTGTTCGATAACGTGCGGAGGCTGTTCAACATTTACTAGGGGACGGTTAGGGGGATTTCAGCCCCCTCAAACCCCGACTCAAGGGTCAGTCTCGCGCAGAGCGCTCGACCTGGTGAATGGCACGGAAATGTGCACTTTCCGTTGAGGCTGCTCGCCTCGACCCCAGTGACTTGCCCAAAAATGTGCAATTCCCGTTGAGGCTGCTCGCCTCAACCCCCTAAGAATCCCTATTTATAACATATCACCCGACAGAAAGATACATCAACCTGACTCGAAACGATGCAGCCTGTCGGACTTTGGAACGAAAAGCATCGGCATGTCTGGCGGCCTTGAGGCCGGACATGCCGGGGGCCGCAGGCGTACAAAAGTTTTTTGCTACTTTTTTCAAAAAAGTAGGAGAAAAAACACCGGAGAGAAACGTATGGAAGTGATGAAGATCGTCGTCCTCGGCGTCTCGGCAGCGACGCTGGCCGTCGCGGTGCGGACGATGCGACCGGAGATCGCGATCGCTCTGAGCCTTTCGGCGTGCGTGCTGCTGCTCGTTTTGGCGCTCGGGCCGATGGCTCAGCTGATCGCCTTTGTGCAGGGCATGGCCGACCGCTACGGCTTGAACACGTCGTACATCGGCATCGCCGTCAAGATGGCGGGGCTGGCCTGCCTCTGCGATCTCGGCGTTCAAGTCTGCAAAGACGCTGGAGAAAGCGCGATCGGCGCCAAAGTCGAGCTGGGCGGCAAGCTGATGATCGTCGTGCTGGCGCTCCCCGTCATCCAGGAATTGCTCCAGGCGATTGGAGGTCTTCTCGGGTGAAGCGGGCGGCACAGGGGATCGCGATCGCGCTGCTGCTCCTCGCCGGCACGATCGCTCTCGCAACGACGGATGCCCCGTCGGACGAACGCGACAACGGCCTGATCGGGAAGATCGTCGAAGCCGAGCAAGCGAGGGATGCGCTTTCGCCCGAGGAAGCCGAGGCACAGCGCGAAATCGACCTCTTTCGGGCGCTCGACGATCAGCTGCGGGGCTTCGACAGCCGCGACTTCGACGGCCTGCTGCAAAGCGCCCCCGACGAAATCCGCTCCCTCTGGGGCGATCGGGGCGTCGACGCCTTGATCCGCGACATGGCCAGCGGCGCCGAGTCGGCCGCGATTGACGACATCGGCATGACGGCGCTCGCACTCTTTCGCCGCGCGTTTTTGGAGCAAATGGGCCTCGTCTTCGCATTGCTCGCGCTCGCGATCGTCGCAGCCCTTCTGCAACAGGTCAAAAGCGCCTTTTCCGCCGGCGTCAGCGACATGGCCGGTTTCGTCTGCTACGCCATGGCCATGATCGTCGCCGTCGCCGCCTTCTCGAACCTGATCGCCAAGACGCGCGACGCCCTCTCTCTCATGGTCGAGACGATGGAAGTCGTCTTCCCGCCGCTTCTGGTTCTGCTCGGTGCTTCGGGCGCACCGGTTGCCGCCGGGCTCTTTCAGCCTGCGACGGTCCTCCTCAGCACCGGCATGACGGCGCTGAACCAAAACTTCTTCCTGCCGCTCTTCCTGGCGATGGGGGCGCTCGCCATCGTCGGCAACATCTCGGAAAACACGTCGCTCCATCACCTGCAAAAGCTCATGCAATCGACAGCCAAGTGGAGCATCGGCGGCATCTCGACGATCTACCTCGGCATCGTGACGCTGCGCGGCATCAGCGCAAAGACCCAAGACGGTCTCTCTCTCCGGGCGGCGCGTTACGCCCTCGACAAGTTCGTCCCCTATGTCGGCTCGCTGCTCTCCGGCAGCACTGACGCAGCCTTTGGCGCCGCGATGGTGTTCAAAAACGGCCTGGGCATCTGCGCCATGATCGCGCTCTTCGGCCTGCTCACCCTGCCGCTGCTCCGCATTGTCGCGCTCCAGATCGCGTTTCGCGTCGCTTCGGCCGCCGTCGAAGCGCTGGGCGACACGCGGTTGGCGAAGGGCCTCGATGCGCTTGCCAGCACCCTGAGCTATCTCTTCGCGATCGCCGCCGTCCAGGCGTTGATGTTCGCGATCACGATCGCGCTGATTATGGGGGCAGGCATCCAATGACGATCGCAGCGAAAGGAGGCGTTTGCATGGCCAAGGCACTCACGACGATCGCGACGGCCTCCATACTCTTCTTTATACTCGAACACATGGCAGGGCAGGGGGGCAGCAAACAAACGCTCCGCTTTGGCCTGGGCGTCGTCTTTATGGCGATCATACTGGAAAGCGTCATCGCGCTGTTGGGAGGGGTGTGACAATGGCAGGAAAGGAAAGCCAGAGCTCGGTCGCGAAGGGTTGGCGCGACATGCAAAGGAGCTTCTTCGCGACGCTCAAAGCCCACCCCAAACTCCAGTACGTCCTCTACGCCTCGATCGTGCTCATCATCGCGCTGCTCTACTTCGGCGCGCCGCCGTTCGGAAAGCGTACCCCTAACGAAGCACAAGCTTCGGCCAGCCCCGCTCCCCCCGACGCCACAGCCTCCCTCGAAGAGCGTCTGACCGCGACACTCTCCCGGATCGCGGGCGTCGGTCGGGTCGAAGTGCTGATCAGCTACGAGAGCTCGCCCGAAATGGTGCCCGCCATGAGTGTCGACAAGCAGAGCGAAACCGACACGGCCGGAGGCGAATCCCAGCGCGAATCGTCCGAACCATTCACCCTCCGCGGTGAAGGCAGCGACGGCCCCTTCGTTCTGATGGAGATCGAGCCGCGTGTTCGGGGCGTGATCGTCGTCGCGGAAGGCGCGGGCGACATCGCCGTCCGCATGCAACTCCAAAATGCCGTGCAAACCGCGCTCGACATCCCGGCGAGCAAGGTCGATGTACTGCCGATGGCTCCGCAACCCACACCCGCACCGCCATAAATACATTGCGAGACCATTTAAACATCCTGAGAAGGCGACATCTGAGTATATATATCGCATTCGCCCATCGAGAATAAACCCAAGCGATCCATTTGAGGAGGCAAACCATGAAACAAAATCGCATGATGTTGATCGTCGGACTCTGCATGTTGGTTGCCGTCACGATCTACGCCAACCACTTGCTCAACGCCCCCAAAAAGGAAGAAACGCCGCCCGAGCCAACCACCCTCTACCAGCCGCTCGAAACGGCCGCATTCGAGCATAACAACGCGAACGGCATCGTGTTTGACGATACGGGCACGCCAGTGGGCGCAGGTCTGTCGTCCGATCCCGCCATCCCTTCGGGCGACAGCTTCGCCGCGTTTCGCAGCGATCGCGACAGCGTCCGCGAAAAAGAAATCGCCTACCTCGACTCGATGATCGCCGAGACGACGACCGACGACGAGACCCGCAAAGAAGCCAACCAGCAAAAGCTCGATCTGATCGGTCAGATGGAAAAGGAAGTTACGATCGAAGGCCTGCTCAAAGCCAAGGGCTTTGGCGACGTCGCCGTCACGGTCCACAAAGGCTCGGTCAACGTCGTCGTCGCGGAGGCAACACTCGATCAAACCCAGGTGGCGCAGATACTCGACATCGCACAGCGCGAAAGCGGCGAGCCGGCCGAAAACATCAAAGTCGTCCCCAAAAACGGCTGATCACCCCCCGCCATGCGTCGATCCGCACGGTGGACCGGATTCACGCGCTTCGACCGAAAAACGTCTTTTATGGGTAGATCTTTGTGATAATCTCTGGTAGAATTCCAATAGATGAATGATCAATGTGTATCGCATTCCACTTTCCGCAATTCGTTTGGTTTATCCGAATTCGGTTTCACAAAAGCGAAACTATGAGCCTCCGGTTGCCTGCCGGAACCCATTTTAAGCACTGAGGAGGAAACAGCATGAGCGATTCCATCAACAACAAGCCTGTCGTTCCTGTCGTGAAACCCGCCATGGAAGCGGTCGATCTCAAGGGCGGCGGCCAGGTCACGTTTGCAAACGAGGTCATCGCGATCATCGCGGCGCTCGCTGCATCGGAAACGCCGGGCATCGCCGGCATGAGCGGCACGGCCATGAGCGGGCTGGGCGAAATGCTCGGACGCAAAAACCTCACAAAGGGCGTCAAGGTCGAAGTCGGCACCGAAGAAGCCGCGGTCGACGTCTACGTCGTCGTCAAGTACGGCTTCCGCATCCAGGAAGTTGCCAACAACATCCAAAAGAACGTCCGCAATGGCATCGAAACCATGACGGGTTTGCGCGTCGTCGAGGTCAATGTCTACGTTCAGGGCATCGACATGGAAAAAGAAGTGCCCATCGTTACGGCCCCCGCCCCCGTCGAGGAAGCCGAGGCGGCGCCGCCTCCTCAGCCGCGCGTAAAATAAGAATTTCGCATGAATACAGACTGTTTGCTGCGACCGAAAAGCGCGTGCCGCAAACAGTCTGTATGTGCATGCCGCACGCTTGCGTCGAGACCTGCGCCCGACCTGCGCGCCCGCCCAAAAGCGAAACGCCGCGCCGATCGGCTGCAAAGACGCGACACCACGAACCGCGAACGGTTTTCGAACCCGCCACTCACAAGCGGGCTTTCCGCATTGCTCCGTTCGCAAACGGAGGTACGAGCTATGAGACTCAAACCGTTTGACCAGGTCATGGCGATCCTGCTCGTGATCCTGGTACTCGCGCTGGCCGCCTGCATCGGCGTGATGTGCTGGCTGCCGGGCTTCGAGGAATCGGTGATCTTCACGGTCAACGCCTACCTAACGAGCCAGAACTGGCTGATCAAGGCCATCATCACCGTCGCTTGCCTTTTGGTCATCTTCCTTTGTTTGCGCGTCATCTTCATCCGCCGCAAGCGCGAACCCCGCCAGAAAGTCGAACCCGCGCCCGAAGGCATCATGCTGAAAAACGGCGAACACGGCAGCAGCTTCCTGACCTTGTCCGCTGTCGACGCCATGGTCAAAAAATTCGTCCGCACGAACTCCAAGGTGCGCGACTGCAAGGTGGACGTCAAAGCCGTTGACGATGCGCAGAACATCGCCCTCGAACTCAAAACCGTCCTCATGCCCGACGTCGTCATCCCCGAGACCTGCGCCGAGCTTCAAAAATCACTCACCGAACACCTACAGAACATGACTGGCGTCGTCGTCCGGGAGGTCAAGATCACCGTCGAAGACAGCACCGAGCCCGCTACCCCCAAGCAGCGCTCTGTGAAATAACTCCCGTTGACGTTCCACGAGCCAAATGGTATCATAAAACCCATCCGAGCCGCCTTTTGTTCGCAATCGGCGGCTTTGGTTGCGATTGTATGACCCGGGAAATGGCGAATCGGTGTCGCATGCGCTACCTGGCGCGCGGCATCCACCCATTCCCTTTGACAAGAAAAGATTTGACAAAAAAAGAAAGGTAGATCATCCTATGAACCGACCGTTGGCGCGCGAAGTCGCGATGAAGCGGCTCGTCGCGTATGCGTTGGGCGGCGAGGGTGACGCTGCATACATCCTGTCGATGTCGCAGTCCGAGGCCGAGGCGGAGCGCGAGGAAAAGGCGCGGCAGACGCCCGAGACTGCAAACGAGAGCGCGGCTCTCCCGCCGGGAAAGCTGTCGAAAAAGGACATCGCGTTTGCCGACGCGCTTTTCGACGGCGTGACGATCTACCGCGAAAAGCTCGACGAAGTGATCGCGAAGGTTTCGAGCGGCTGGTCCCTCGAGCGGATCGACTGCGTCGACCTGTGCCTGATGCGCATGGCAGCCTACGAGATTTTTTTCTGCGAAAACATCCCCATCGCCGCCAGCATCGACGAAGCCGTCGAGCTCGCCAAGCGCTTCGGCGGCGACAAGAGCCCCGCTTTCATCAACGGTATCTTGGGTACGATCGCGCGCTCGTGCGGCGGCGAACGGCCGAGGCTTTCCTTCCGGGACGCCGATGCCACCGCCAACGAAGAACCCGCCGCCACGGACGACGTCATCTTATCGTAAACGATCCATCCTGAACCGCCTGGTCCCTGTGAAAAACACTGAGGAGGAATGCACCATGAGCGCTCAAGTCATCGATGGAAAAGCCCTGGCCGAGAAGATCCGCGAGGAACTCAAAGGCCGCGTCGCCAAGCTCCAGCAGGAAAAGGGTGTCACGCCCGGCCTCGCCGTGATCATCGTCGGCGAAAACCCGGCTTCCGTCGTCTACGTCCGCAACAAGGAAAAGGGTTGCCAGGACGTCGGCTTTAACAGCCGCGTCATCCGCCTGCCCGAAAGCACCACCCAGGCTGAACTTCTCGAACAGATCGAACTGCTCAACAACGACAAAGACATGCACGGCATCCTCGTGCAGCTTCCGCTGCCGGCCCACATGGACGATTTGGCCGTCATCGAAGCGATCTCGCCCACGAAGGACGTCGATGGTTTCTCGCTGCTCTCGACCGGCAGCCTCATGGTCGGAAGCGAAGGCTTCGTGCCTTGCACGCCCAAGGGCTGCATCGCGCTGATCGAATCGACCGGCACCTCCATCCAGGGCAAAGACGCTGTCGTCATCGGCCGCAGCAACATCGTCGGCAAGCCCGCCGCGATGCTTCTCCTCCAAAAGAGCGCCACCGTCACGGTCACGCACTCCAAGACCGCCAACCTGAAAGAAGTCTGCGCGCGCGCCGACATCATCGTCGCTGCCATCGGCAAGTCGGAATTCGTCACCGCCGACATGGTCAAGCCGGGCGCCGTCGTGATCGACGTCGGCATCAACCGCGGCGATGACGGCAAGATTCGCGGCGACGTCAAGTACGACGAAGTCGCCGAAGTTGCGGGCTTTATCACCCCTGTCCCCGGCGGCGTCGGCCCGATGACGATCACCATGCTGCTCGAAAACACCGTCGAAGCCGCTGAACGCTACGGCTGCTAAACGTGCAAATCCGAACCCTGAGCGTCGGCCAGCTCAATGACTACATCGCCGGCTGCCTCGACCACGATCCCATTTTGCGCCACGTGCGCGTCGAAGCGGAGATCTCGAATCTTCGCGTCACCGCAGCGGGGCACGCTTACTTTGCCCTGAAGGACGACGAGGCCGTGATTCGCTGCGTCTGTTTTCGGACGGCCTTTCTCGCCCTTTCCTTCGAACCGCGCGACGGCGACCGCGTCGCTTGCGACGGCTACGTGTCGGTCTACCGCGCGAACGGCGCCCTCCAGCTTTACGTCCAGGACATGCGCCCCACTGGCGCGGGCAACTGGATGGCGCGCTTTCTTGAATGCAAGCAAACGCTCGACGCACAGGGGTATTTTTCCCCTGTGCGTAAACGCGTATTGCCCGCCGCGCCCCGCACGATCGGCGTCGTCACGAGCGCATCCGGTGCCGTGATCCACGACATTTGCCGCGTCGCATGGCGGCGCAACCCGGCCCAACGCATCCTGCTCTTCCCCGCGAAGGTCCAGGGCGAAGGCGCTGCCGACGAAATTGCCCGTGGCATCGCCGTCCTGAACGATCTCGCCCAGCGTGAACGCATCGACGTGCTCATCGTCGCGCGCGGTGGAGGCTCGATCGAGGATCTCTGGGCATTCAACGAACGCGTCGTCGCCGACGCCATCTTTCACAGTGCCATCCCCGTCGTTTCGGCCGTCGGGCACGAAACCGACTTTACGATAGCCGACTTCGTCGCCGACGAACGCGCCCCGACGCCGTCGGCCGCCGCCGAACGCTGCACCTTCGACGCGCGCGCGTTGAAAGAACACGCCGCCGCGCTCTACCGCCGCGCGTATGCGTTTTGCGCCACGCAGATCGAAAACAGACGCATCCGTGCCGCCCACGCGATTCGTTCGCGCGGTTTTGCTCACCCCGCCGCGCGGCTCGCTGCCGATCGGCAGCGGCTGGCCTACACTGCCGCCCGCTTTGCCGGTGCCAAAACCCGCACGCTCGAAGCGCGGGCCAGCGCCCTCACGGCGCTTGCCGTCCGCCTCGACGCCGCCGGACCCCTGTCTGCCCTCCAGCGCGGGTACGCCCTCGTCCAAAGCCAAGACGGGACCCCCTTCTCGTCGGCACGCGCACTCGCCACTGCCGACCCGGGCACGCTTTTGATCCGCTTTACCGACGGTACTGTCCGCGTCGAAACGCACGCGATGACATGGGAGGCGCAAAGATGACCCCGAAAACCGAAAATTTTGAACAGACCATGCGCGAACTCGAAACGATCGTCGCCCGTCTCGAAGCGGGCGGATTGGAGCTCGACGAATCGCTCAAACTGTTTGAGAAAGGGACCTCCCTTTTCGCGCGCTGCAACCGCATGCTCGACAGCGCACAGACCAAGCTCGACGTCCTCTTCGAAGAGGCGGGGCAATGGCAAAGCCGCCCGGTCGGCGACGCCCTGCCTGCTTTCGAACCGCCCGACGACGCGCCGGATGACGAACGCGACGAGGACGACCGATGAACACAAACGGAAGCTATGAAGCGGCCTATCGCGCGCATTTGTCGCGCGTCGACGAGGCACTCGAAGCCCAACTCTCCGACGCATCTCTCCACCCGACCATGCGCGAGGCCATGCGCCACAGCGTCTTTCCGGGCGGCAAACGACTGCGTCCCGTGCTCACGCTCGCGACCGACGCGCTTTTTGATGGCGATGGCGCGAAGGCACTCCCGCTCGCCTGCGCGATCGAGCTGATCCACAGCTATTCCCTCGTGCACGACGACCTGCCCGCCATGGACGACGACGACACCCGACGCGGCCATCCGGCCACCCACATCGCGTTCGGCGAAGCCAACGGCATTCTGGCGGGTGACGCGCTGCTCAACCTCGCGTTCGAGGGCATGCTTGACGCACTGCCGCCCGACAATCCCGGCGGCTACCTCCGCGCCATGCGGCGCATCGCCCATGCATCGGGCGCGCGGGGCATGATCGCCGGACAATGCGACGATCTCTTTTTTGAAGGCAAGACCGACCTGTCGCCGGACGACCTCGAACGCGTTCACCGCAAGAAAACGGGCGCGATCCTCTCGGCCGCCGTCATGGCGGGCGCTCTCGCCAACGACGCACCGCAGGACGCTTGTGCCGCCCTCGAAGACTTCGGCGCCCACCTCGGCCTCTGCTTCCAGATCACCGACGACATCCTCGACGTGATCGGCGACCCGATGCAGATGGGCAAGACGCTCGGCAAGGACGAAAAGGCCGACAAACTGACTTTTGTCCGCATCTACGGCCTCGAAGAGGCCCGCGGTATGGCGGCCGACCACACAGAGCGCGCTGTCGCCGCTCTCGAAAGCTTCGGTTCCAAAGCCGACTTTTTGCGCACACTGGCCCTGAAGATGGGCAATCGTCAGAACTAGTGCATACAATGGCAGAAGTGGGGATTCGCACCATTTCTGCTCCCAGCCAGCAGCCCTCCAAAAAACTTCGCTTTTTCAGGAGGCCCGGCTGTTCCACTCCAGTATCGTCAGAATGGGATTCCAAAGGGTCCAGGACCCTTTGGTTGGGGGTTGGGGGGATATAATCCCCCAAGAAAGCCCCTCGAATAGGGGAGAACGACTTGAGCAATTTATGGGGGATTTTCGCCAACATCGCGATTCGCGCGGCTTTTTTTGGCTGGCTGATCGCACAAGGACTCAAGATCCCCATCAACAAATACATCGACGGGACGATCAATTGGAAGCGGACGCTCAGCTCGGGCGGCATGCCCAGCAGCCACACGTCCGCCATCGTCGCCACCGCCACATCCGTCGGCATGGTGCAGGGTTTTGATTCGCCCACGTTTGCTGTCGCCGCCGTCATGGCCATCGTCGTCATGTACGACGCCGCCGGGGTGCGACGCGCTGCCGGAAAACACGCCGTCGTACTGAACGAGATCATCGCCCTGCTTCGCGGCGAAGACGACCTGAACGACGAAAAGCTCAAAGAGTGGATCGGCCATTCCCCGCTCGAAGTCTTCATCGGACTTTGGCTGGGCATACTCGTCGGCATCGCCGTCACGCTGATCAGCGTCGCCGTTCGCCATGCCGCGCCCTGACAGACAGCCGCGGACACCGATCCCGGAGAAATGACATGCCCAAAGAACACATGGATGCTCGGTGCACCTCGCTCCCGACAAAGCCCATAGAATCCGTGGCCGCCCTGCATCAACCGGTTCCTTCGTCCGGCCTCGCGCTCGACGCCCTCGAACCGTCTGACCTGCGCCGTCTGGACGAACCCCAGATCGACGCCCTCTGCGACGAGATTCGCGCGTTTTTGATCGAATCCGTCTCGCAAACCGGCGGCCACCTGGCTTCGAACCTTGGCGTCGTCGAATTGACCGTCGCGCTGCACCGCGCTTTCGACAGCCCCAAGGACAAGATCATTTGGGACGTCGGCCACCAAAGCTATGTACACAAGATCCTGACCGGACGCGGGGGGCAGTTTGCCACACTGCGCCAAAAAGAGGGGGTCAGCGGCTTTCCGCGCCGCGACGAAAGCCCCCACGATCCCTTCAACACCGGCCATAGCAGCACCTCGCTTTCTGCCGCCATGGGCATGGCTTGCGCCCGCGAGCAAAGGGGCGAATCCCATCACGTCGTCGGCGTCATCGGCGACGGAGCGCTCACCGGCGGCATGGTCTACGAAGCGCTCAACCACATCGGAAGCCAGCGCATTCCGCTGATCATCGTGCTGAACGACAACAACATGTCGATCTCCCACAACGTAGGCTCCGTCCATTACCTGCTGAGCCGCGTCCGTTCGGCGCGCGGCTACATCGGCATGAAACGCAGCATCGCCACCCGTTCGCCGGGATTGGCCCGCCGCCTCGAACGTCTCAAAAACGCCTTCAAATACGCCCTCCTTTCCTCAGCCTTTTTCGAGGAACTGGGCATCAAATACCTCGGACCGATCGACGGGCACAACGTTCGCACGCTCGAGACGATGCTCGAACGCGCCAAAAATTTTAGCTGCCCCGTACTCCTTCATGCCATCACGACGAAGGGGAAGGGCTTTTCTGCCGCTGAAAACAACCCCGAAAAGTTTCACGGCATCGTCTCCAAAGAAGCCTACGAGACGAACAAGCTCGACCCCATCCGCAGCAATTCGGCCTGCTTCGGCGAAGCGCTCTGCGCGATCGCCGAACGCGATCCCTCGGTCGTCGCGCTGACGGCTGCCATGCCGAGCGGCACCGGCCTCAAAGCCTTTGCCGAACGCTTTCCCAGCCGCTTTTTCGACGTCGGCATTGCCGAGCCCCATGCCGTCACGCTGGCCGCCGGAATGGCCGCGGGCGGACTGAAGCCGGTTTTCGCCGTCTACTCGACCTTCCTCCAGCGCGCCTACGACCAAACGCTCCACGACGTCTGCCTGCAAGAACTGCCCGTCGTGTTCGCCGTCGACCGCGCCGGCCCCGTCGGCGAAGACGGCCCCACCCACCACGGTGTCTACGACATCGGCTTTCTGACCCAGATGCCCGGCATGACGGTCTATGCCCCCGCGACGCAAGACGAACTCGTCGAGATGCTCGGCCAAGCGATCGCCCTCGGCAAGCCCGCCGCCATCCGCTACCCGCGAAACGCGCTGCCACGACGTCCGATCACGACCCCCGTCGCCCACGGCAAATGGGAGATCGTTTCGCCAATCGAGCCCACGACGCTGATCGCTACGGGCGACATGCTGCCCGTCGCGATCGAAGCCGCCTCCCAGCTTCGCCAATCCGGCAACCCCTGCGGCGTCGTTAACGCGCGCTTTCTCGCGCCGCTCGACACCGACATGCTGGCCCGCCTCCGTGGATGCCACACGCTCGCCGTACTCGAAGCGGGCATCCTGAACGGCGGCCTCGGCGAACACTGCCTGCGCCAACTCGCCGATCCCTCCGAAGACACCCCTTTTGCCGGACGTTTTCACGCGTTTGGCGTGCCCGATTCGCCGCTGCCCCATGCATCGGTCGACGAACTCTACGAGATGTCCGGCCTCACGGCCGCCGCCGTCGTGCGGCGCGTGCGTGCGGACCAGAACGACAACCTCCTACGAAAGAAAGCATGAGCGAAAAACAACGCCTTGACGTCTACATGGCCGCCAACGGCCTCTCAGAGAGCCGCGAAAAAGCGCGCGCCCTCATCCTGGCCGGACTGGTGGCGGTGAACGGCCAGCCCTGCGACAAAGCCTCCCGCACCGTCGGACCCGACGATGCCGTCGCGCTCGCCGGACAAAGCCCCTTCGTCAGCCGCGGCGGACTGAAACTCGACGAAGCGATGCGCGCCTTTCCGATCCGCGGCGTCGTCCAAAACGCCGTTTGCGCGGACGTCGGCGCTTCGACAGGGGGCTTTACCGACTGCCTGCTGCAAAACGGCGCGAAGCGCGTCTACGCGATCGACGTCGGCTATGGCCAGCTCGACTGGAAGCTGCGCTCCGACCCGCGCGTCACCGTCATGGAGCGCACCAACGCCCGCTTTCTCACGCCCGCGCAAATCGAAACGCCGCTCGACTTCGCCTGCATGGACGTCGCCTTCATCTCGATCACGCTGATCCTCCCGCCGCTCTTCGATTGCTTGCGTGACGGCGGCGAGATCGTCGCGCTGATCAAGCCGCAATTCGAAGCCGGGCGCGACAAAGTCGGCAAAAAGGGCGTCGTGCGCGACACCGCCGTCCACGTGGACGTGATCGCCCGCATCTTGGCCTTCTCGCGCGGCGCCGGTTATGCCGTGCTGGGGCTCCACCACTCGCCGATCACCGGCCCCCAGGGCAACATCGAATTTTTACTCCACCTGCGAAAAGGCGGCCCTTCCCGCTGGGAGGCCTCCGAAGACGCAGATCGCGCCGAAGCCTGCGCCCGCAGCGCTGCGCTGGCGCACGGCAAACCAAGCGACATGCCGTGAACGCATCGAGTCGAACCCAAGAACGCAGCTTTTCTTGGGTTTTCGTTGTATAATCTTACATTCTTTAGTATAATAAACGTACTGGAGTGAATGCCGCTTTGCGTTTTGAACGAATTGGCATCATCGCCAACGTGGACAAGCACGAATGCTTGCGTGCGGCGCGAGACGCCATCGAGCATATGCTGGCGCGTGGCGCGATCGCGCTGCCATCAAAATCGACGGCCAGGGCGCTCTCCCTGCCGTTTGAACCGGGGTGCTTCGAGCGCGCGCAGTGCCTGCTCGTGATCGGTGGCGACGGAACCATACTCCGCGCGGCCAAAACGGCCCTCGCCCTGCGGATCCCCGTATTGGGCGTCAATTTCGGGCGGGTCGGCTTTTTGAGCGAAGTCGAGCCCGAACGCCTCCCGAACGCGATCGAAAGGCTGATCGAGGGCGACCTGACACAGGAGTCACGCCTGCTCGTCGAAGCGAGCGTCGGCAAGCTCCGCCGTGTCGCGCTCAACGACATCCTGCTCTGCAAGCTTCACCACTCGCGCACGATCCAAGTCTCGGTCCGCGTCGACGGCAGGATGGCCGCCGCTTGTTCCTGTGACGGCATACTCGTCAGCACGCCGACCGGTTCAACGGCTTACGCCTTGAGCGCCGGTGGCCCGATCGTCTCGCCCAAACTCGAGGCGCTCGAGGTCACGCCCGTTTGCCCGCACACGATCAGCGCCCGCCCCATGATGCTCCACCCCGGCGCCGTCGTGGAGATACGGCTCGAACGCGACCGCTACAACAGCGCGCAGGTTTGCGCCGACGGCGACCTCATCGCCGAGCGCTTCGGCGCCTCCGATACGCTCACCGTTCGTGCCGCCCAGGAGCGCTTGTCCTTTCTGCGTCTCGACGACACGAATACCTTCGAGACCGTTCGCCAAAAACTATTTGAAACCTAACGCCGCATGGCCGTGAAAGCGAGGCAGCTATGAAATCAGCCCGACATGCCATGATCTTACAGCTGATCGAAGCCGAAAACATCGAGACGCAAGACGAGCTCGTCTCCCGCCTGCGCGAACGCGGCTTCGATGTCACCCAGGCCACCGTTTCACGCGACATCAAAGACCTTCGCCTGATCAAGGTCCTGACCGACGACGGCAGCTACAAATACGCCACCGTCGAGTACGCCGAAAACGGCCTGGCCGAACGCTTCATGCGCATTTTTTCGCACTCCGTTCAGTCGATCAACGCCGCCGGCAACCTGATCGTCATCAAGGTCATCTCCGGAAGCGCCAACGTCGCTGCCGAAGCGATCGACACCCTCCGCCTCCCCGAGATCGCCGGAACGCTCGCGGGCGACAACACGATCTTTGTCGCCGTTCGCAACGTCGACGACGTCCCCGACGTCATGCGCCGCTTCCAGGCCATGATCGCGCGGAAGTGAGGTTTTTTCAAGGGGTTCCACCTAGCCACCCCAAAAATCTGCGATTTTCGGGGACCCCGTTGCCACCCCAAGAATCTGCGATTCTCGGGGACCCTGGCGGACAAGTCTCGCGCAATGCGCTCGACCCCAGTGAGTTGAACAAAAACGTTCAACTCCCGTTGAGGCTGTTCGCCGCAACCCCTTTGGAATCCCAATTTGGAAGTTTTGCAGGAGCGGAGCCTTCCGTATCCGCATGCAAGTGACGCCGGCAAAGCCCTCCATGATCGTGGAGGGTTTGCCGGGGCAGACACCCCGCAAATCGAAGATTTCGGGGTGGACAGAAGTTTTTCGCTTCCTTTTTACAAAAAGGAAGCCGCCGGAGGCATGTAGCCGTGTTAGAACGTCTCTGCGTGACCCACATCGCGCTAATCGACCGCCTGGACATCGAGATCCCGAGGGGATTCACCGTGCTGACGGGCGAGACGGGCGCGGGCAAGTCGATCGTGATCGACGCTGTCAACCTCGTACTGGGCGGACGCGCCGACCGCGACCTCATTCAGACGGGTCAAGACAAAGCCTCTGTGGAGGCTCTCTTTGTGATCGAGGAAAAGGCACTCGCCGAAGCCTTGGAGGCGCGGGGCGTCGAGCTTGAAGAAGGCGGAGAGCTCGTGCTCTCGCGCGAACTCAGCGCGGCCGGACGCAACACCTGCCGCGTCAACGGGCGCATGGGCGGCGTGTCGCTGTTGCGGGACGCGTCCGAACTTTTGATCGACATCCACGGCCAGCACGAACACCAGACGCTGCTCCGGGCGAGCAGCCATCTCGAATTTTTGGATCAGTTCGGTAAAGAACGGATCGAGCCGATAAAAGATGCGCTTTTGGCACAAATTAAGGCATGGCGATCGACGCAAAAAATGCTGCGAGGCAACTGGGGTGACGAAGCGGAGCGCGAACGCCGCGCCGACGCCCTTTCGATGCAGGTGCGGGAAATCGACAAAGCGGCGTTGCAGGATGGGGAAGAAGAACTTCTTTTGGAAGAACGCGCCGTGCTCGCCAACGCCGAAACACTGCAAAACGCTTTTGGCGAGGCGTTCTTCGCGCTCGAAGGGCCGGAAGACGGCGATGGCGCGCTCGCCGGCGTCAAGTGGGCGGGCAAGCGCCTCGAGGCAGTCACGGCGCTCAGTGCAAACTATGAGAGCTTGCGCCAGCGTCTCGAAGAAGCGTATTATGGTCTGGAGGACATCGCGATCGAGATTCGCCAGCTTCGCGACGACGCCACCTTTGATCCGTATCGATATGAAGAAGTGGAACACCGTTTGGAGACGATCGACAAGCTGAAGCGCAAGTACGGCGGGTCGATCGCGGAGATTTTGGCCTTTCGATCCCAGGCAGCCAAAGAACTCGACGATCTCGAGCAGTGGCGCGCCTTCGCCGAGGAGGGCGGCAAAAAACTGCGCGCGCTGGAGGACGAGCTCTACGCGCAGTCGCAGGAGCTGTCCGAGGCGCGTCGGGACGCGGCGGAGGCGCTCGCCAATGCGCTCCTTCGCGAACTGGCCGACTTGGGCATGGACAAGGCGCAATTTGCCGTCGCGCTTGCGCCGCTGCCCGAACAGACGCCGGGTATGGCGTTTTCCGCAAACGGCCTCGACGAAGCCGAAATGCTGCTCTCCACCAACCCGGGCGAACCGCTCAAGCCGCTGCAAAAGGTGGCGTCGGGCGGCGAGCTGTCCCGCATCATGCTGGCGTTCAAGAGTGTCGCGGCGGGCGCGGGGGGATGCGAGACGCTGATCTTTGACGAGATCGACACCGGCATCAGCGGCCGCATCGCCGCCGTCGTCGGAGAGAAGATGCGCGCCATCGCGCGGAAACACCAGGTCATCTGCGTCACCCATTCGCCGCAGATCGCCGCGATGGCTGACGCCCACTATTTGATCGAGAAGCAGGACATGAACGGAAAAACGACCACCTACATCCGGTTGCTCGACGAAGAAGGCCACATCCAAGAAGTGGCCCGCATCGTCAGCGGACAAGACGCCAGCTCGCAGGCCGTCGCCCACGCGCGCGACCTCGTCGAAAAGGCGCGGCAAAAAGCGTGATTCGCGGGACGGATGACCTGAGGCTCTCAGGCTCCGTCCCGTTTTGCAAAATCCGTCGTTTCCCCACCGAAATCCCCACATTGCCTCGAATCGTGGCGTCTCTCCAGTCTTTGAAGAACCTGTCTCGCATGAAAGATCTCCATTCCCGACACAATAGAAGAGAGTAAAGCCTGACAAATGATCAACGGATTTGGGCGAACTAGCATATTGTGGGGGAAACATCATGAGACGACTGGGATCTTGGCTGCGAAACGCCGCAGCCGCGACCATTTGCGTTCTGGCGCTGCTTTTATACTTCTCACCGCAGATGCGGATCGTGCGATCGCTGCCCGACGCGCTCTACCTCGCGCCCGGACAGACGCGCACGCTGCCTCTGCTATCGGAACACGAACTCTCCGTCCGCGGCGACAGCGTCGAAGTGCGGGCCAGCGGCGACGAAACGCTGGACGACGTCGGCGTTTCTCTCGACGGCGTTTCGCAGGGCAAGAGCGATCTGACCGTGTCGCTCTTCGGCGTGCCGGTGCGGCGGCTGGCCGTCAACGTCGCCGACAGCCGCATCGTACAGCCGGGTGGCTTGTCCGTCGGCGTCACCTTGCACACGAAAGGCGCGCTCGTCGTCGGCAGCAGCAGTGTCGTCACGCCCGACGGCGCGAGCGTCAACCCCGGCCGCGAAGCCGGCATCAGCCCGGGAGACGTCATTCTGACGGTCAATGGCACCGAGGTCAAGGACGCGAAGGACTTGACCAGCCTCATCAACCAGGCGAAGGGGCCGGTGACTTTGGGCGTCAAGAGCGGCAGTTCGGAGCGCGAGATCGACGTCTCGCCCCAGCCCGACGCCAAAGACGGACAACTTCGCATGGGGCTTTGGGTGCGCGACAGCACGATCGGCGTCGGTACGATGACCTTTTACGACCCGACCACCAGCGGTTTCGGCGCGCTCGGCCATGCGATCACCGACATCGACACGAAATCGCGCCTCGACGTGTCCTCGGGCGAGATCCTGCGCGCGACGATCGAATCGGTCAACAAAGGCCAGCGCGGCCAGCCCGGCGAGCTCAAGGGGAGCTTTTCGCAAAACAACGCGCTGGGCTCGATCGACGCCAACACCGAGTACGGCATTTACGGCAAGCTATACAAGCCTTTCCAAAACGAGCTCTACCCCGATGGTGTGCCGATCGCGCTGCAAAGCGAAGTGCATGCCGGACCGGCCGAGATCCTTTCGACCGTCGACGGGAAGGGCGTGCAGCGCTTTTCGTGCGAGATCGTGCGCGTGCAGCAGCAGTCCTCGCCCAGCCAGCGCGGCATGGTGTTCGAGATCAACGATCCGGACCTACTCAACGCGACCGGCGGCATCGTGCAGGGCATGAGCGGCAGCCCCATCCTCCAGGACGGCAAACTGATCGGCGCTGTGACGCACGTTTTCGTCAACGATCCGACGCGCGGCTACGGCATGTTCATCGAGTGGATGCTCGACGAGTTGGATCGCGAACAATCCTAAACATAGAAAAGTGGCCGAATCGGCCGCTTTTCGCGGTCCAAGCAATTGTTGTATGCAAACAACAACATTGCAATTGCAAATGAAATCAAAAAGATGTGTACTGACGAAAAAATGTCGAAATATGCGAATTTTCTATTTGCAGATAGAGGATTTTCGGATCCATGGACCGAACTATCAAGGAAATAGGTTTTTTCTTTGGCCATCCGAAAGCGGTTCCCCTCGAGACGAATTTGGGTAAAGCTGGAACGTGATTTGCCGGAAGCCCCGATCTGAATCGCGAATAAAAATACGGAGCTGTGAATATTGGAGCACAGGCTTTCTTTGCAAAACTGTGAACGGCAAACCGTGAACTTTGCGTTGTGATTGTCCTATTGGAATGGAATGGTATAAAAATGGTGAAAATTGCCCGACCTTCGACAGAGTTTTACCTAGGCAAGCGCTCTGCGTTGTGATATGATTCAGTCACATTAATATTTATATTATGAATAACCACATCTGCATGGCAAGGTCTTGTCGCAATTTTTTCGCGAAAAGGAGCGCCGCTATGAATCGTGTGATCGAAAACTTTAAGTACAAGGAAAACCCCACCGTCTTGATCATCGAAGAGCAGACCGACATCGCGCGATCGGTCGCCGGAGAGCTCCAATTGCTTCAAGCGAACGTGCTCCCCTTGCAAAACAACAGCTTTGCCGCGATGGACCTCATCCGACACGAGAAGGTCGATCTCATTCTGATGGACTTGATGCTCGGTGGCATGGACGGCATCGCGCTGCTGCGCGAGATCCGCGCGCTCCAGCTCTCGGAGCCGCCGATCATCATACTCGTCACGCCCATGGATTCGGAAATGATCATCAATGAGGCCGCCAGGCTGGGGGCCGCCTACGTTTTCCTTCGCCCCATCAAACCCAAAATCCTGGCCGAGCGGTCGCTCGAAGTCTATCGCGACGCCTTCGAAGCGAGCGTCTTTCTCTCCGGCCAGCGCTACAACGTCAAGGACGTTCGGATGGCGATCGTGCGCGCGCTCAAAGAAATCGGGCTGCCATCCCACCTTTTGGGCTACCAGTTCTTGATCAGCGGCTTGTTTTTTGTCGTACAACAAAACGGCTTTCGGCGCGACGTCACGACCCGGCTGTATCCCTACATCGCCGAACAGCACCAATCGACGCCGCAAAAGGTCGAGCGATCCATGCGCCACGCCATTGAAGCGACCTGGAGCCGCGGCGATCTCGGAAATTTGCACCGCATTTTCGGCAACACCGTGCAGCGCAGCTCGGGTCGGCCGACCAATTCCGAGTTTCTCGCCCGCATGACCGATTACGTGCTGATGAACCTTTGCATCTGACGATCAATCCGCGCCCACATCGATACTTGTACTAGCCACCCCTTCGTTCGCATAGCTTGAAACGAAAGCTTGTCACGAAGGGGTGTTATTATGTCGCTGTACGGCACGATGCGTGAGGGACTGGCCTCGGACATCGACGATCACTTCGGCCTTTACATTGGCCTCCTCGTCCTCTACACGATCGGCGCGACGGCCGGTTCGTTTACGGTCATGGCGCTGCCGGCCGAACTCTCCGCCCATGCCAAGGATTACTTGCGCGCGGCAACTGGGCTACTCGGTGCGGGGCCGTCGATCTTTCCGGTCCTGCTTCACGCCTTCGCCTTCCACTTATTCGTCTTTTTTTTGATCACACTCGCTTCGGTCAAACGGGCCTTTTTGGGGCTCGGCGTCGCCGCGATCGCCTTTACCGGATTGGCGGCGGGCTTTGCGTCGCGCATGCTGATCGTCGTGTTTGGCACGCAGGGCGCGCTGCTTTCGATCGGCTGCATTTGGCTGTCGGAGGCGATCTTCTTCCCCTGTCGGACGAAGGGTTTGCAGCTTGCGGTCGATTACCGCGGATGCGACGACCCGAACCGCGCCCGCCTGCAATACGGCCTTTGCATCGCGATCGCTTGTCTGGGGGTCTTCGCGCAATGCTTGCTCGCGCCTTGCTTGCTGCGCCAAATCCTTTTTTAAAAAAATTTCCTGGGTCGGGATCGAAGCGCATGCCGCAATCGTGTATTCAATGAAAGACAAAGCACGCGTTCGAGCGCGTGAAAAGGGGAGGGATTTCATTGAAAACAGCTTTGCGCCGGACTGCGATGGCGCTCACGCTCATGATGGCGCTGGCGTGGTTGGCATCGTGCGCATCACCCAAGGAGGCACCCGCAGAAGAAGCCGCGTACACAGCGGCGCCCATGGCGCCGGAAGCACAGGCAGTGGCAGAAGAGGCGGCGCCGATGGCGGAGCCCGAAATGGACGCATCGTCCGGTACGGACGGGACCGGCGTCGGCGCTACGCTCCACAGCGGTGTGATCGATCCATCCAAGCAAAAGATCATTCGGGACGCGCGGATCGTGATCGAGACGAAGAACTATGAAAGCACGGTGTCTTCGCTGTCGGAAAAGGCCGTCGCACTGGGCGGCTATCTGCAAAGTTCGCAGTCGAGCCTCGACAGCTACGATCAGGCGCGCTCGATGGAAATGACGATGCGCATTCCCTACCAGTCCTTCGATAGCTTCCTCAAGTCGGCGCGCGAAGGCGGCAAGGTGCTCGAAGAGTCGATCGGCACCGAAGATGTGTCCGACGTCTACTTCGATTCGGAGGCGCGGCTCAAGTCGCTGCAAATCAAGCTCGAGCGCTTCGAAAGCATTATGGCGTCCTCGGCGACGCTCGAAGACGTGCTCAAGCTCGAAAGCGAGATCGCCGACGTCCGTTACGAGATCGAGCGCCTCCAGGGCAGCCTGAACGGCATCGACGACCACGTGCGCTACTCGACCGTCACGGTATTCATCCGCGAATGGATCGATCGCGTGCCGTCCGTCAGCGACGAGGATCCCAACTTCGGCGAGCGCATCCGCGTTGCATTCGGCGAGACCGGCTTCCGGTTTGTCAGCTTCTTGCAAGGCGTCGTGATCGCGCTGATCTACCTGTCGCCGCTGCTCATCATCGCCGCGATCGCTTTGCCCTTTGTCCTGCGCGCTGTGAAAAAACGCCGCGGGCAAGAAGGCGCAAAGCCTTCAAGCCAGCGGCTCCCTTTCCAGAAAAAGCCCAAGCTGCCGCCCGACGACAAAAATGGCGACGCGTGACGCAACCGATGAATTGTGCTTCGAATGGCAAAGTGATACAATCAAAGCGTGTTCCGATGGAGACGCACGCTATGGTAAATGGATGGTAATTTTGTTCACGAAAAGATGGAGGAAAACGATATGAAATCCCAAAACATGAAGGCGTTGGCTTTCGCCCTTTGCGCCGCGCTCGCACTTGCCGCATTCGGATCGACTGCCTCGGTCACAAGCCCCGCGCCCACAACCGTGGCCGCCGCCGCGCCCATCAAGATCACGGCTGCCGGCCAAACGACCGTGTCGGCCCGCGGTGAAGTCAGCGTCTTCGTCGATCCCGACGTCGCGACCGTCAACCTCGGCGTCAGCACGACCGACAAATCCGCCGCCACCGCCCGCCAAAAGAACACCAAAGCCATGACTGCCGTCGTTGCGGCCGTCCAGAAGGCCGGCGTCGCTGCCAAGGACATCCAAACCAGCAACGTCAGCATTTACCCGACTTACGACTACCAGAAGTCCTCGACCGAGGTCACCGGCTACCAGGTCTCGAACACCGTGACGATCACCGTCCGCGACCTGACCAAGATCGCCGATGTCGTCAATGCCGCGCTCGGCGCCGGCGCCAACCAGATCAACGGCGTCAGCTTCGATTTGCAGGACAAAGACAGCGTTTACGACAAAGCCCTCGCCGACGCGACGAAAAAAGCATCGAAGAAAGCCAAAGTCATGGCGGACGCCGCCGGACTTGCGGTCGGTGACATCGTATCGATCGTCGAGAGCGGTGCTGAAGGCCAGCCGTATTACGGCGGCATGGGCGCTTACGTCGATATGGCCAACGCCGCCCCCAAGGAAGCCGCTGCTGCCAACCTGGGCGATTCCATCCAGGTCGGGCAGATCAACGTCTACGCCAGCGTGACCGTGACCTACAACGCGTCGAAATAGTCGAAATCAATTGCTGAACACACCAAGCGGCCGATAGGCCGCTTTTTGATGCTTGGACCAAATTTTTAAAACGCGAAGCGACAGGCAGATGCTGCCTGTCGCTTTTGGCTCCCATGCCAAGTTATCGACTCGGGGGTCCGAAACTGTCTACCGTGTCGTCGTCCGTATCGTTCGTGCCCTGGCTACCCTCTCCGTTGCCGGAATTAGAAGGACTGGTTCTGGCCGACTTGGCGGACCTTTTCATCGTGATTCCCTTGCCTTCCCCTTACATCGTGCCACCGGTGCCGCCGGTGGGGCCGCCGCTCATGTTCTGTTCGGCGTAACCGATCATACGCTTGACCATTTCGCCGCCGATGGAACCGGCCTGTGCACTGGTCAGGTCGCCGTTATAGCCCTGCTTCAGGTTGACGCCGAGCTGACCAGCGATCTCGTACTTCATGGTACGGAAGACAAAATGATCCGTTTATCCGAAAAAAAAGCCTGTTCGCCAGCTGCGCCTTCTTGAGGTTTGATCACGACACCACTAGCACCCTTTCCATTCTTTTGCAAATAGCTTGGATTCTCGTAAACTGCGTTTTTCAGGACGATATTGAGTCGAGTGACCTCGGGACGGTCGGTTTTCGAGACTTCGATTTTCGCCAAGAAGTCTCTCACGAAGTCCTCAAGTATCATGTCGTCATCGAAGCTTGTATAGCGCTGCAAAGCTTTTTCAATTTGCCCGATATTCAGCTTGACCGTTTTCACGTCGGCAGCGGCGGTTTGAAGCTCAAGTATTCGCTGGTCAATCTTCTCAATTTGCTCAATGCAGTCCTCGTTGCGTCCTTTGTAATCATCTGCCGACAGAACGTCTTGCATCAGCAAATCAATCAACTTCTGCCGCTTTTGTTCGATTTCAGAACGTTGCTTTTCCATGACGCGAATTTCTTCTGAAAAGTCGCTCGTTTCATAAAGCTCCTTGATCTGCTGCACGATATTTTGGATGATCAAATCGCGATCCCGAACAACACCTTCAAAGACCTGGCGCATGACTGCATTTAGCTCTGAGGTGTATAGGTGCGGCATTGAACAACCATAAACACCTCGATGGCGGTAAGCCTCGCATTGCCACTTCTCTTTGCCGCTTTTCATTACGACGCGGTGGAAAGAGAGACCATGTTCCATGCATATGAGCTTTCCTGAATATAGGTATTGGCCTGCTTTCCCAATTGGCGTGTGAATCAGCGCGTACTCGCGCTTTCTTTTGTAAACATCGTTTGCCTTGTTCCAGGTATCCTCATCGACAATTGGCGGGATCAAGTCGTGATTCTCGGTAAGTATCCATTCGCTTTCCGGCAATCGCTGTTGGCGGTGATCACGATAGGAAGTCCTTCGGAATCGTCCGCCTGCCAAGCATCCTTTGTATTTCGGGTTTCGAATGATACTCGATATGACGCTTGTTGAGTATTTATTGCCTGAAGAGGCAAAGTAGCCCATATCTGCTAATTTATCACTTACCAGCCGAAACCCAAGGCCGGAATTGTAGAGTTCGAAAATTTTACGTACAATAACAGCTTCTTCTTCGATAATTTCCAGCCCTTTATTGTTCTTGCGATATCCCAGCGGAGCGTTACCGATTATTTTTCCTTCGCTAATCGACTTCCGATAACCGAAACGAATGCGTTCGGATATTTTGCGGCTTTCATCTTGTGCTATAGATGCCATGATCGTAAGGCGTAGCTCGCCGTCCGAGTCGAGCGTGTTGATATTATCGTTGAGAAAGAAAACGCCAACCCCATGATCTAGAAGCAACCGAGTGTATTGTAACGAGTCGACCGTGTCACGTGCAAAACGGCTCACTTCTTTCGTAAGGACAAGTTGAAATTTTCCTTTCTTTGCGTCTTCTATCATACGCAGAAAGGCTTTTCTGTGCTTGACAGACGTACCGGTAATGCCCTCGTCAACGTAGCCATCAACAAATTCCCATGCAGTATTTTTTTGGATCATTTCTTCAAAAAAACTCTTCTGATTCTGAAGACTGTTTTCTTGTTCATCCGAGTCCGTACTGACACGGGCATAGTATGTTACCGATAGACCAAGATCGAAAATACGTTTACCTTGCCGGAAGGCAGCATGCAAATCGTGTAGAAGCATTTCACTTCCTCCCAAATTATTCGATATGCGTTATTCTAACAGGAAAGCAATAAGTTCTCAACAATTGAAATTGTTGCAGGCTTTATCGAAGATTTCTTCGCTGATGAAGCCTTCCATGAGCAATGCTCGAAGGAGTTTTTCCTTATTGCTTTTGTCAGTCCATGAAATTTTCGGATACTTTTCTTTGTCCATGGTTTGCACCTCGCTTCTATGTGATTTTTCCCATAATCGATGGTTAAATTTCAAAAAAGAGGCACCTTCCAGTGCCTCCTCCGCGTTTTCGGATGAGTCGATCATTAACATTCAAGAATTCTTTGATGTACTCCCAAACCCGCCATTCCTGACGCCATCCGCAGCATCATCCTCCGTCACATCAAACGCCTGGATGATTCCTTGCATGAACGCCTCCCCGGCGCGAACCGTGACCCGCTTGCCTTCCTTGCCGTCGTTCGTGAGCTTGGCGAAGATGTGCCCTTCATTGTCGCTGCAAAAATAGTCAGCGTCGATGATCCCGATCGTGTTGTCGAGCTGCAAGCGGAACTTGAAGCCCAGTCCGCTTCTCGGTGCACACATCAGATAGCGGTCGTCCTTGAGCATCACCCGGATGCCAGTCGGAATCTTGATCGATTCACCGGGCTTCAACGTGAAGTCGATCGGCGAGAAAAAGTCGTAGCCCGCCGAATACCGGGTTGCACGCATCGGCAGCTTGAGAGCGTCATACACATCACGTATCAGGGCATCATCTGGCTCCCAGCCGAAAGTCGCAGCATAATCGGATCGAAATTGGTCGAAACTGACCAGTAGAAACTTGTTTTGCAAGAAAGTTATCCTCCTAGAATAGATGCCGGGATTGGGGGCGGCGTAAGCCGCCCCGTCCCAGCAAGTGTCAGTCACATTTGGAGTAGCCGCAGCTCATGCACTGAACGCAACCGCCCTCATGTCGCAGTTCCGCGTCGCACTTCGGGCACGTGGGAAATTGCCCTGCCACGCCATTTTCATCGGCACCCGTCTGCGAGACGGGTACCGGATTTTTGTCCTCGTTTTCAGTTGCCGACATTTTGTCGGTATCTGTTTTTCTGTCATGTCCAAGCTCTACCTGCATCTCTTTCCACATATCCAATATTGCGTTTCCGACAGCCATCGGGCAGCAAGACCCTTTCGACGTGTCCTTTTTGGTCGCCGCGCGAACCGCATACGATGGACAAGCGCCCGTGCTGTTCAACTGATCGACGATGGCGTGAACGTCACAACCGCCACGCGCCGCCAAGGAGAGCATGCGGGACAGCCCAGTCATGTAGTTGGCGCAGCCACCCTGGGAGCCTTTGCTGAGATAGATTTCCAGGAGATCGCCATTGTGTTCGTCGAGGAATGCCGCGCAATGCAGGCTTCCGCATCCTGTTGTCAGCTTGCGTTTCTTCCCGATGGCGCTTTGGCTGACCTCAATGATCTCGCCGCGCTTCCAAGCGAAGTCGTCCGTTGCGGTTTCACT